>NZ_JACJFA010000028.1:0-32682 GCF_014164345.1 Pseudoalteromonas sp. SG43-5 | reverse complement strand
GAAAATTACGCTAGAACTAGGCAAAAATTTTTGTATCTAGTTGTTCTAAATAAAAAATTTTTAACGACGTTATAGTGCAATTTAATTCGTTAAATTGATCAAAGATTTATGCAGGTTGGTATAATAGTTAGACCAGATACCTGTACAAAACGCCTATAAAAAATGCCGCTAAGCTTAACTGAGCGGCATTATATTATTCAATAAGCTTTTAAAGAGGCCTATTAAAAACCAAATATTTTTAAATCAAAAAACTTAGTCGCCACTGTATTTATAAATATTACAGCTAGAATGACAGGAATAAACGTTGAAAGTGAAAAGTTAACGTACTTTTCCATCAAGCTTCCCGCATAATTAGGCGAACCTAAGCTTAGCTCTTGTGTTAAGCGTGCTTTTTTCCAGCGGTACATTACAAACAAACACACCATTAAGCCATTAAGCGGTAAAATTGTGTCGTAAAATACATCAACAATAATATCAAAAAAGCTCTTACTAACGCCGCCATAACTGGTGAAAGATGTAAGGCTGTCAATCATACCAAACGACATTGTACATAAAATAGTAAGTACACCGGTTGAAAGTGTAAGGATGCCCAGTGCTTTTTTACGGCTAATACCTTTACGGTCGCTTAGTGTTGCTGTCGGTACTTCCACTATTGAAACAAGTGAAGTAATCGCTGCAAAAAATACTAATAAGAAGAATGAGAACGCAACAATAGACGCACCTACATAACCAATATCATTTTGCAGTGCTAATAATATTTTAGGTAGGTATACAAAAATCATTGATACGGACGAATCAGAAAGTGCTGATGGGTCTGTATTTGGGTCAAAGCTAAATATCGCTGGCAACACCATTAGCCCCGCTACAAACGCAACGAGTGAGTCAGTAATAGCGACCATTTTAGCACTGCTTACAATGTCATCTTTTTTAGAAATGTACGACGCGTAAGTCATTAATATACCCATACCCAGCGATAGCGAGAAAAACGCTTGGCTTAATGCGCCATTAAGTACACTTGCATTCATTTTAGAAAAATCAGGAATAATGTAGTATTTAACACCGGCCATTGCGTTATCAAGCGTTAATACATAAGTAACTAGAGCTAGTAGCATAACTAATAAAGCGGGCATTAAAAATTTGGCGGCTTTTTCTATGCCTTGTTTAACACCACCTAACAAAATTAAGTTCACCATAATAACCACAACAGCCATATAACCAAACACAGTGTAACTATTAATAAAAACACCAAAGTGGCCAGGATCTGCAAGTAAATCTAAATTACCGAGGCCTGTTTGCGTTAAATAACCAAAGATCCAAACCGTAATCACCATATAAAATACAGCAATCATAAATGGTGTAAGCACCGCAAAAAACCCAGCTAACTTCCATTTTTTATCGTTATTAGATAATAGTTTGTACGAACCAAGTGGATCTTTTTGAGCGTTACGACCCATTGCCATTTCAGCCATCATGACTGGTAAACAAATGAATATGACAAATAAAGCGTAAATTAATAAGAATGCGCCACCACCATTTTTAGTAGCAGAAACCGGAAAACCAACTAAATTACCAATACCAACAGCTGAACCGGCCGCTGCCATTATGAATCCAAGGCGGGAACTAAATCGTTCTCTATTTTCGCTCATGCATAAAACCTTTTTATTATTTTGTATATTTCAGCGACTCTACCAGTGTTACACAGAGATTTTCAAGCAATTACAGCTTAAAAATAAAATCGAAGTGTAAACCTGTGTAAATACGCTTTTAATTCACCAATTTTCAACGCTGTGGTAGTATTGCGTTAATCAAATTTAACAATTTTTATGAGATTCCTTATGTTGTACATGATTCACTCAACAGACGTTGAAAACAGCTTAGAGCTTAGAAAAGCAGCACGCCCGGCACATTTAGCACGCCTTAGTGAGCTTGATTCACAAAACCGTCTACTTACCGCCGGTCCATTACCGGCAGTCGATAGTGAAGATCCTCAAGAAGCAGGTTTTACCGGTTCATTAGTTGTTGCTGAGTTTGAGTCAATTGAAGCCGCTCGAGAATGGGCAGCAGCAGACCCTTACGTTGCCGCTGGCATCTATGAAAATACAATTGTTAAACCTTTTAAAAAGGTATTTCCTGCTTAAAAAGTATTAAACCCTAGAGCGTGCGTTGCACTGTAATTCAGGGTTTGTTCACAGGTTTTTAATTAAAATTATCAGGATAAAAACGAATTTACCGTTTTTACTTGAATTTTAGTAACTTAGTTAATTAAACTAAGTGAGTCTGGTCTAGGAGTTTTCCATTATGCGCGTATTATTAAGCCTCGGTTTTATTGCTTGTGTTAGCTTAGCTAACTTTAGTCAAGCAGCAACCGCCACCCAAGCATCTCATGCTGAGGTGGACAAAAAGAAAGCCGTAATACTCGCAAAGAAAACAATTGGCGGTAAGACCTTAAAAATTACCGAAAAAACAGATTTTTATACCGTACGAATACTCAAATCTGACGGCCACGTCGTTGATTTACATATTAATAAAAAAACCGGCGAAGTGAAAAAGGATTAAAAATGCGAATTTTAGTTATAGAAGACGATTTACATTTAGCAGATAACCTACGTAATGCCTTAGAAAAAGAACGTTACAGCGTGGATTTATGCCACGATGGTGAAGCAGGTCTTTTCCACATTACAGAATACCCGCTTGATATGGCCGTAGTTGATTTAGGTTTACCTAAAATAGACGGTATTGAGCTAATTAATAAAGCACGAGCACAAGGCATTACAATCCCTATTTTAATCTTAACCGCGCGCGATCGCTGGCAAGATAAAGTAGAAGGTTTAGATGCAGGTGCCGATGACTACCTTACTAAGCCATTTCATGTTGAAGAGCTTATTGCCCGTTGTAATGCATTAATTCGTCGCAGTGCTGGTAAAGCAAATCCAGAAATGACTGCAGGTCCAATTAAAATCCATACACGTTCACAACAAGTATGGGTTGATGACAAAGAACTTAGCCTGACAGCTTACGAATATAAAGTACTTGAATACTTAATGGTAAATCCGCAAAAAGTAATTTCTAAATCAGAATTGACTGAGCATATTTACGACCAAGATTTCGATCTTGATTCAAACGTAATTGAAGTATTTGTACTACGTTTGCGTAAAAAGCTTGACCCTGATGGTGTGCTAAACCCAGTAGAGACACTACGTGGGCGTGGTTACAGGCTTAAAAGCCAGTGGTAATACCGCAAATATCGTTAAAAATAAGGCAAGGATTTATCCTTGTCTTTGTTTTATTAGTCGCGCTCCCTATCTTATTTTATTCAATTGGCAAAGCGTATTACGCTTCACTTGTTGATGCGACTGAAAAAACTCTCGAAGCACAGCTTTACTCGCTAATATCTGAAGTCGACTTTACTGAGCATGGTATTATTATGCCCAGCACTATTTTAGCGCCTGAGTTAAACAGATTAAATTCTGATACCTACGCAATGATCTACCGCGATGATGACCCGGTTTGGAACTCAGAGTCGGCTGTAAATTTAAACTATGTACCTCAGCAAATAGAGACCAAAGCAGGTGCTGCTGACTTTAGGCGTGTAGAATATAATAATACCGCTTATTGGCAACTTAGCCTGACTGTAATTTTAAACAACATAGATCAATCAGAACAAGCTCGCTTTATATTAGTTAAACGTAACGACGCTCTACTTCGTTTAATGGATGGCTTTAAGCAAACCCTTGTAGATTGGATGTTTATCATGGGGATTGCAATCGCAGGCCTGATGGCGATTGGTTTCATTTGGAGCGCTCGCCCACTCCAACGACTCGATAAAGAAATAAAAGCGATTGAATCAGGCGATATTCAAGAAATTAAAGGCCTCTACCCAGTAGAGCTGCAAACAATAAAAGCAGATCTAAACTTGCTACTTGAGTCGCAACAACGCCAAAAAGAACGCTATAGAGCCTCATTGAGCGATCTTGCTCATGCTCTTAAAACACCGCTTGCTGTATTAAAATCAAGTCCATTGGCAAACGATGCCGATGCACAAGAACAACTCGACCGCATTAATGTGATGATCGAGCACCAATTAAAACGTGCTGCAACGGGCGCATCAGACACGTGGAAAAAACAAACCCCTATTAAGCCAGTACTCGATTCAATACTCAGTGCTATGGCAAAAGTATATCGTGATAAAGATATTATTTTTAGCTGCACTGTAACCGAAAAAGATTATTTTTTAGGCGATCAAACAGATTTAATGGAATTACTCGGTAACTTGATTGATAACGCCTGTAAAGCGTGTCGCTCACAAGTAGCAATACAAGTTATTCAAAGCAAAACTTTATGTATTGGAATTAGCGATGATGGTCCTGGCGTGCCAGAGGACAAACGTGAATCTCTACTTACACGGGGTACTCGTCTGGATACATACGAAAGCGGACACGGCGTAGGGATGGCAATTGTATCTGACTTGGTTAAGTCCTATCGCGGTACACTTACCATTACAGAAGCTGATAACTTAGGCGGCGCTCAATTTATTTTAGAGTTTAATTACAATGACAAAAAGTAACTATTTATTAAAACTAACTGCCATTGTGTTATTAGCTTCAAGCCAATACAGCTTTGCAGATGAAGCATGTACTTTAGCCGCTAAAGCAACAACCGATGAAGCTAAGCGATATATTCAATGCCTAGATAGCCAAATTGATAAAGCAAAACAAGCACAAGGCAGTTGGATACAAAAGCGTAAATATGAGCTAACTAAGTCACAAGAAAGCACAGGCAATACGCAAGTGCTGCCGTTATTTATGCGCAGCATTAAAAATAATGAAAAGTACCTTGAGAGCGCCTGCCAATGGCGTTACTTAATAAAACTTCCTAATGCGACAACCGCAACCATTAGCTATAAACTGTGTGAAATTGAGCTTATAAATCAATTTACAGAATCACTAAAACACCCATTTTGACGTAACTTAAGCACACTAAACTAGTTACGTTTCTTTACTCACTCCCTATAGCTTACTTGACAATTTATTCATACCAAAACAAACTACCTACTAGTAGATTGCTAAAAACTAATGGATAAACAGATGACCAAACCAGTAATTATTATAGGTGGCGGACTTGCTGGTTTATACAGTGCGTATAAATTACAACTACTTAATATTGAGTACTTATTATTAGAAGCTAAATCGCAATTAGGTGGCCGAATTTTTGCCGCGCAATCACCAATAAATAACGATGTTAGTTTTGATTTGGGTCCTACGTGGATATTTCCCCACCAACCAAAAATTCAAGCGCTAATAAAGTCACTCAACTTAAGTATATTTGAGCAATACCATAAAGGTGATGTGTTATATCAAGCACCTAACTTCAAACAACCTCAACAAATTGCAGGTGCTGGAGATATGCAACTATTTAGACTCAAACACAGCATGAATACCTTAATAACTGCCTTATATGAGCAGCTTAATCCTGATTCAATATTATTAGAACATAATGTCACTGAGCTTAAAAAAGGTGATAATAACTGGCTAATTACGGTTAATCACTTAGGCAATATAAAGCACTTTACTACTGGCAAATTAATTTCAGCAATTCCTCCTCGTATGGTTACAACGCATTTAACACCTGAACTATGGGCGACTCCAACACTCATAAACCGCCTTAGCAGCGTACCTACATGGATGGCAGGACAAGCCAAGTTTATAGCTACTTTTGAACATGCATTTTGGCGTGATAAAAACTTATCTGGGCAAAGCTTTAGCCGCGTAGGCCCTATGGTCGAGATTCACGATGCCAGTGCTGAGGATAGTAATTACGCCGCATTATTTGGCTTTATAGGTGTGCCCTACTTATCACGAAACCAAGTAACTCAAGAGCAATTAATTCAAGCCTGTGCCCAACAGCTCAGCTACTTTTATGGTAAGGATGCTGAAAAGGCAACCGGATACTTTATTAAAGACTGGGCAGAGGATAAATTTGTAGCTAATAAAGACGATCAAACTCAGCCTTCACAGCACCCAGAATTTGATTTTTCAAACTTGGAAGAGCAATTAAGTAACCTCAATATTCATTTTGTAGCGAGTGAGTTTGCAAAACAAGAAGCAGGATATTTAGAAGGCGCAATATACGCAGTGGATGACGCTATTAAATCGTTTATTAATTAATAGCCCTGTATTTATTGATAACTTAACCATCAAGGGTTTTAATTTTACAGCCCTTGATGGTTATAAATGTTAGTTATTTTTAGTAACGTCTTCACCACTGCCCAATAAAGTGGCAACCCACTTACCTTCTGCACTGGCTTCTAGGGCTATTTTTACAATCATTGTTAATGGTACAGATAAAAGCATACCCACAGTACCTAATAACCAGCCCCAAAATATTAATGATAAAAACACCACTAACGTTGAAAGTCCCAGCCCTTTACCCAAAAATTTAGGCTCTACAATATTACCCATTACCGTATTTATTGTTAAATATCCTGCAGCAACAAGTCCTGCCACTAATGGGCCTTGAGTAATAAGGGCAAGTAATACAGCTGGTACAGCCGCAATAATTGAACCTATATTTGGAATGTAATTGAACATAAATGCCAACACGCCCCAAAGCACAAAGTAGTCAACGTCTAAAATCCATAAGTAAAACGCAGCAATAATACCCGTCCCTAAACTTACTAGCGTTTTAATTGCCAAGTATGAATTAATAGATTCTAAAAAGCGGTCAATTTGCTTCATTTTACTATCAGGGTCTTCAAGTGCCATATGTATTTTCTTGCTCAGCATTGGCCCTTCAAACAGCATAAAAACAACCGTTAAAATAATTAAAAACATGTTTGCCATTACGCCACCTAACCCAGTGAGCATATTAGTGGCCACATCAACCATTTTGCCAGGGTCGAACATATTAATTAACTGATCTTTATTGATCAGTATGTTGTATTGAGATGCTAAATCGACCAGCCACACAAACTCTTCTTTAAGTTGTGTTTTATACTCAGGAAGCTGCTGAGAAAAGTCGTTGATAGATTGCCCTACAAGCCCGCCAAGGCTTACCCCTAAGCCAACTATAATCAGCACGACCAACATAACAGCAATGCCTTTAGGAATTTTGTAGCGCGCAAAAAACTTGATAAGCGGGTTACAAATAATGGCAATAAATGCCGCCAAAATAAACGGAATAATAATTACACTCGCGGCTTTTATTCCAGCGAGGACCACTACTAAGGAAGCAAAAACTATTAAGCTTTTATTTACTCCAGTTAAACTTGCCAATTTATTAATCCTTTTATTAACTATATCGTCCCAGTGTAAGGCAAAAGGTAATTAAATGAAATAATTACGAAGTGATCATAAAAGCCTGTTTTACGTATAAATTTGCAAAGCTGTTTGCTAGCGAGTATGTTTTTTAATCACTTGCTTCTATTTTATTGTAAGGATGAATAATGCATATATTTATAACTGGCGCGACCGGATTAATTGGTAAGCACTTATGCCCTTTTTTACTTCATCATAATACTGTTACTGTACTTAGCCGCAATCCAACTAAAGCAAACGTATTATTAGGCCACAAAGTTAAAGCCGTAAGTGACCTTAGTGATGTTGACTTCAACACTGTTGATATCGTTATTAATCTCGCTGGCGAGCCGATTGTAAATAAACGCTGGAGCGACAAACAAAAGCAAATAATACGAAACAGTCGTATTGATATTACACAGCAAATTAGTCAAGCTATTAAAGCCTGTAGTATACCCCCGCATACTTTTATATCTGGCAGTGCAATTGGTTTTTATGGTCGACAAAATAGTAATCCTATTGATGAAACTTTTGAACGCCCACACGATGAATTTAGCCACCAGCTTTGTAAAGACTGGGAAAATGCAGCACTACTCGCCCAATCAGAACAAACCAGAGTATGCCTTTTGCGAACGGGTATTGTTTTAGCTAAAAAAGGAGGTGCACTTGGAAAAATGTTACCTGCTTTTAAATTATGCCTGGGTGGCCCGATTGGTAATGGCGAGCAAGGCATGTCGTGGATACACATCGACGATATGATTCAGCTAATACTCTTTATTATTAAACACCCAGAAATATCAGGCCCTGTTAACGCAACAGCACCCAACCCTGTAAGCAATGCTCAATTTAGTAAAAGCTTAGGCGAGGCGCTCTCTCGACCTGCATTTATCACTATGCCAACCCCAGTACTTAAACTATTAATGGGTGAAATGTCAGACTTACTAACAACGGGGCAATTTGTAGTCCCTAAAAAGGCACTCGTTAACAATTATCGTTTTCATCATCCTGATATAAAATCGGCTTTAGAGAGCTTGGTTTAGCGGGCGTTAATATTCGTTCAGTTAAAATCCCTTTCAAATTAGATATATGGGTAAATTACTACTTTTTACCCATATTGACCTTTAAACATTAATACATAATAATCAGCAAGTTTTCCACACCAACCACGCCTATCTTTAATAAAAGAGAATCTTAAATGCTACACCTGCCTACTGTGATCAGTCTCTCTTTTATTCTTAACGTATTAATAGGCTTGTTTTTTTTATCCGTACATAACTTTAAAAAACAAACATCATTTTTATTATTTGGCCTAGCGTGCATTACCTTTGCATTTGCCGAGTTACTTGCCTGTTTAAAGTTAGTAATAGACGCGCCTTTTATTACTCACTATTTGGCTGATATTTTTATATTACTAAGTCCATTATTAATTATTATTGGGTTAAATAAATATAAGCACAGTAAGGCACTAAACTTAAAACCTCTTTATTGTCTCCTTGGATTAACGGGGGTTGCTTTATTACCCATATATTCAGACCCTGCAGGGCAAATGCTGACAAGCTTAATTATTTCGGTTTTATACCTATATTCCGCATATATTATTAAGCAGATGAACTTTGTAGCCACTTTGCAAAAAAAAGCGCTGATAGTTTGTTTTTCAATTCACAGCATTTTAATGCTCATACAAACAACACTATTGGCAATATCTATTTTTAGTATTAATTCGCCAAACTACATAGAGCCACTGCAACTTATCTTAAGTAGTCATTTAATTTTGGCCACTTGTAGCGCACTAATATTGCCATACCTGCTGGCTTCTAATACAGAGCATACACTTTCAAGCCTTGCTAACACCGATACTTTAAGCCAATTACTTAATCGCCGTGGCTTTTTTACAAAAAGTAAAGAAGCACTAAGTGATCCTAAAAATATAGACAAAAATGTGTCTGTTATTTTGCTCGATATTGATTTTTTTAAACGTGTAAACGATCAGTTTGGTCACGAAGCGGGCGACCACGCAATTAAGTGGATATCTCACTTTATTAAAGAGCAATTTTTAAATGTAGGTATTAGTGCCAGAATTGGCGGAGAAGAATTTGCCATTTTACTACCTGATTACACCCTTGGTGCAGCAAAAAGTGATGCTGAGCTATTAAGAAAGAATATAAGCACTCAAGCTTTTTATCATGAAAATCAGCATATAAAACTTTCCGTAAGCGCTGGGGTAAGTAATGCAATTAATGGGAATGCAACTATAAAAGAACTGCTCGCTTATGCCGATAAACGCCTTTACTTAGCTAAAGAAACTGGCCGAGACAAAGTAGTAACCTTTGATGAAAAAAACTTACTCACGAAAAGTTAATTGCTTTTAAGTGACTTATAAGCGCATTAAAAACAACTATATTTAAACTACCATATTTTATCTAGCTAACATCTATCCATAAAAAAAGCCCTTCATTAGAAGGGCTTTGGTATACACACAATAGAGTTAATAAACTACTTACAAGACAGCGTAGCCTCGTCCGCTTTATTTGGTACAAACTGAATATTAGCTACAGAAATTGATGCTTTACCATTGCTGTGTAAGCTAAATGGGCTTGTTAGGCTTGCAAAATTAACACCCTTATCAGCAAAACAACCTAAATCGATTGATACTGACTGCCATTTATTTTCAATAGTTTTATCAACTACGTTTGCTAAATCAATGCTTGCACCACACTCACCAGAACAAGTCATAGCAAGGGCTACATCGCTCGTTAGTGCCTCGTTTAATTTAATATCAAAGCTAATCACACTGTTTGCTTCGACGTAGGCAATGGTATCTTCTGCAAAGCTTGTTACTATTTCAGCACTGGCTTTTTCTGCACCGCTGAAGTTAAATTGGCGCGCGTCTTCTTGTACTGTTTTGTCCTCAGTACGGTATTTAATTGCACCAAATTCATGGGTACTACTCGATACATCTAAAAGCTCATCGCCCGATTTTAACAATAAGCGCCATGGTGCTACAGGTGCACCAACAAGTATATCCATACTAGTAAGCCCTGAGTTATCAAGTTTAGAGTCTTCATCAAGGTCGTCAGCTAGCACGTTTTTATCGCCATACGTTAAACCAAAACCATAAGGAAGTAATGGATCGTAATTTTCATCGCCTCTATTAACCGCAGTTTGTACCGCCGATTTAGGCCAAGAAAACGATAGCTTACCTTTAAAGTTATTTTGGATGGTGCCGTCTGCCGCTTTTAATAACACATCAGCAATACCCGCACCTTCTGTACCAGGTAGCCATGCAGCTACAAACGCATCAGATGCGTTAAGTTCGCTGTTCACCCACATAGGTCGACCTGAAATAAACACAGATACAACAGGGATACCTTGCTCTTTTAACGAGCTTAAAAGTGCTAATGACTTTTTATTTCCGCGCTCAAACTCAAGGTTATCTTTATCGCCGTGCCCTTCCGCGTAAGGTTCTTCACCAAATACAACAATGGCAACATCAGGACGTTGTTCAAACGTACCATCAGCACTTAAAGTAACACTTCCACCTGCTGCAGATATTTGCTCTTCAAGCCCTTTGTAAATTGACGTTGCTCCTGGGAAATCTGCATTTTTATTATTAGTCCCCTGCCACGTAATACTCCAACCACCAGACTGTTTGCCTATGTTATTGGCACCATCACCTGCAACAAGTACGCGTTGATTAGCTGCAATAGGTAATAGGTTATTTTTATTTTTAAGCAATACAAGCGACTCGCGCACAGCTTGACGTGCTACTTCGCGATGCGCTTGAGCGCCAATAAGCTCTGTTTTACCCGAGTACAGACGCTTAGCTGGACTTGGTTTATCAAATAACCCAGCGCGTAACTTAACGCGTAAAATACGTGCAACCGCATCATCAATGCGGCTCATACTTATTTTACCTGCATTTACTTGTGCAATTGTATTTTCATATAGCGGCTTCCACGCGCCTGTTGGCACCATAAAAATATCAAGGCCAGCATTTACCGCTTCTGGGCAGCTTTCGTTAGTACAGCCTTTAATTTGCCCATGGCCGTTCCAATCACCCACTACAAAACCATCAAAACCCATACGTGTTTTTAATACATCTGTAAGTAAGTATTTATTGCCGTGATTTTTAACGCCATTCCAGCTATTAAAAGATGCCATAACAGATTGACTACCCGCCGACAAACCACCTACGTAACCTTGAGCATGAATATCAAATAGCGATTGCTCGCTGTCTATATTATTTCCCTGATCATCCCCATCAACGGTGCCGCCATCGCCAATAAAATGCTTAACCGTGCTAATAACGCGCTTATCACTTAAAAAGTCGCCATCGGCTTTACCTTGCAATCCATTTACAATCGCTGCTGAGTAATCGTGAACAATTTTTGGATCTTCAGAATAGCCTTCGTACGTTCTGCCCCAACGGTCGTCTCGTACTACTGCTACAGTGGGTGCAAATACCCAATCTATCCCCGTAGCCATTACTTCTACTGCGGTAATAGACGCTATTTGCTCTATTAAATCTGGGTTATTAGCCGCGCCTAAACCAATGTTATGTGGAAAAAGTGTCGCGCCAATTACGTTATTATGACCATGTACTGCATCGGTGCCCCACATAGTTGGAATTTTGCTGCCGTCCACTGAGTCATCAATAGATGCTTGATACATTTTTTCTGCAAGTGCAACCCAATCCTCTGGCGTTGCATGCTTATCGCCATTAGGAAAAGCACCACCGCCATTGAGGTAAGAGCCAAAACCATATTTACGCATGTCTTCAACGGTAATATCACGAATTTCTGGTTGAATCATTTGCGCTACTTTTTGCTCAAGCGTCATATTTTCTAAAAACGTGACAATTTGAGCTTCAATAGCAGGGTCTTTTTTCACTGCAATTGAAAGCTTTGGCCAAATTTTCTCAAGCTTTGATTGCGCTTCAACATTTACTTTTTCAACATTGCTTTCGTTAGTACATCCGCTTAGTGCAGTAACACTTCCTACTAACGTTGCAATTGCTAATGCATTAAGTTTAAAAGTCGTTTTCATTATGATGGCTCCTTCACTAATACTGGTTTGCTGCCTCGTAGGCCGTAAAAAACAATGAATATGTAACATAAAATAGGTAAAACATACGAAAGTTGAACACCCACACTATCAGCAAGCGCACCTTGTAAAAGTGGCACTATTGCACCACCTACAATCGCCAAACACAAAATACCAGAGCCTTGAGCGGTATGCTTACCAAGTCCATTTAACGCTAAACTAAAAATAGTTGGGAACATAATAGAATTAAATAAACCAACCAATAGTATTGACCACATTGCTAATTGACCCGACGTGCTCATGGCAATAATGACTAAAATAATAGCCATGGTTGCGTTAAAGCCAAGTACTTTACCTGCGGGTAGTTTTTGCATTACAGCAGCACCAATAAAACGCCCAACCATAGCACCACCAAAATAATAAGTGATGTAATGAGCTGCAACATTCTCTTTTAGCCCTGCTATATTTTCTTGTGCTAAAAAGCTTACTAAAAAGCTACCAATTGCCACTTCGGCGCCTACATACATAAATATACCCACAGCACCTAATACAAGATGGCGATACTGCCAAGCACTGCCTTCAATTGCCTCTGATTTTTCGGCTTCTGCTTTTTGCTCGCTCATAATGTCTGGTAATTTAAGCCAAGCAAAAATACCGGCTAGTAAAATAAGCATTGCAGCTAAAAGGAGGTAAGGAAGTTGAACTGACTCTGCATTTTGAGCCGGTGTTAAAAAGGCTTCTGACGCTGAGTCTAGAATTAACAGAGCACCAAATGATGGCGCAACAGTGGTACCTAATGCATTAAAAGCTTGGGTAAGCGTAAGTCGAGATGACGCAGTTTTTGGTGAGCCCAACAAACTTACGTAAGGATTAGCAGATACTTGCAATAACGTTATGCCGCTGGCAAGTACAAATAAAGCGAATAAAAATACAGAGTAACTATGTAAAGACGCTGCTGGGTAAAATAATATACACCCGACTGCTGCAATTAATAATCCAATCACAATGCCTTTTTTATAGCCCACCTTTTTAACTATATAACCACTTGGAAGTGACATTAAAAAGTAAGCGCCAAAAAAGCAAAACTGAACCAACATGGCTTGTACATACGTTAAGTTAAATACGGCTTTTAAGTGTGGGATTAAAATATCATTTAAGCAGGTTATAAATCCCCACATAAAAAATAATGTTGTTAGAGAAGTTAATGCAAAACTGTAATTTTTATCCTGATAGTTTTGCGACTGTGTGTGTGTTGTCACTGGTGCTGAACTTGCCATGTGTTCTCCGTATTTTATTATTATAAATCTATTCTTAAGCTGCCCTGTTTTAGTTTTCAGCTGTCTTTAAACCATCCAGAAGCATTAAAGAGTTGACCTAAGAATTAATAAACACTAACCTTAAATGTAAGCGCTTTCATATGCAATTAAATACGAACAAGCTGTATATTTCAACACTTTTTATTTTTTGTACCACGCATACAGCATTAATTAAGCAAAAACACAGAGCTTATTTCTCTGTAAATGACTAACAAAAGGTTTGTTATTAATGACAAAATTATCATTACCACCCCATTCACCGCTTTTATCTAAAAACTTTGTATACGGTGTGGCCACAGCTTCTTTTCAAATAGAAGGCGGATCCCAAGATCGTCTCCCATGTATTTGGGACACTTTTTGCGATACGCCCAATAAAATAGTCGATAGCTCAGACGGGCATACCGCGTGCGATCACTATAACCTTTGGCGTGATGATATAGACCTTATTGAGTCACTTGGCGTAGATGCTTACAGGCTTTCTATTTCTTGGCCGCGCGTGATGACCCAAGACGCAAAGTTAAATCCTGTTGGCGTGAAGTTTTATACTGATATTTTAGATGAGCTAAAACGTCGCAATATTAAAGCCTTTGTTACTTTGTACCACTGGGATTTACCGCAACACCTTGAAGATGAAGGCGGTTGGCTTAACAGACAAACAGCTTACGCTTTTGAACATTACGTAAATTTAATTACCAAAGCCTTTGGCGATCGCGTTCACTCTTATGCCACATTGAATGAACCATTTTGTAGTGCGTTTTTAGGTTACGAAATTGGTATTCATGCCCCAGGTAAAGTGGGTAAAGAATATGGCCGTAAAGCAGCGCACCATTTATTATTAGCCCACGGACTCGCTATGAGCGTATTAAAGCAAAACTCGCCTAATACATTAAATGGCATAGTGCTTAACTTTACGCCGTGTTATAGCCTTACTCAAAGTGACGAAGACTTAAAAGCCACTGCATTTGCAGACGACTATCTTAATCAGTGGTATATAAAACCAATAATTGATGCCCAATATCCTGATATAATTAATCAATTACCATTAAACCATCAGCCTGAAATTCTTGAGGGCGATTTGGAACTAATTTCTCAATCTATTGATTACTTAGGTATTAACTTTTATACCCGCCAAGTTTATAAAGCGCACCCTGCTGACATTTATGAGCCTATTTCACCTACGGGCCCGCTAACTGATATGGGGTGGGAAATTTACCCGCAATCGTTCACCGACTTGCTCGTATCGCTTAATAAAACATACACCTTACCGCCTATTTATATAACCGAAAATGGTGCAGCAATGCCCGATACGTATAATAATGGTGCAGTTAACGACTTAGACCGTTTAAGTTATTATAATACTCATTTAAACGCGGTTCATAATGCAATTGAACAAGGTGTTGTTATACATGGCTACTTTGCTTGGAGTCTAATGGATAACTTTGAATGGGCTGAAGGCTATTTAAAACGTTTTGGTATTGTGTATGTAGATTATAAAACCCAGCAACGCACTATTAAAAAAAGTGGCTTAGCTTATAAAGAACTCATCTCTAAAAGATAAGAGCATACCCATAACTAAAAACAAGTATAAAGCGGGATAAATAATCATGGTCAGTGTAAAAGAAAAAATAGCGTATGGCTTAGGCGACACCGCCAGTAATATCATTTTTCAAACAGTTATGATGTTTTTAATGCTGTACTACACAGACGTAGTGGGTTTATCACCCGCTGTTGTCGGTACTATGTTTTTAGCAGTACGTATTTTTGATGCCGTAACCGACCCATTAATGGGCAACCTTGCTGACAAAACACATACGCGCTGGGGGCACTTTCGCCCCTACCTACTTTGGCTTTCACTTCCTTTTGCCATTATTAGTGTTTTAGCGTTTACTACGCCTGATTTAGAAGGCACCGATAAAATAATTTACGCCTTTACTACTTACACACTTCTTATGGTGGCTTACACCGCTATCAATATTCCTTATTGTGCACTGGGCGGTGTACTTACTGCAGATGTAAAAGAGCGCGTGACTATTCAGTCTTACCGCTTTGTATTTGGTATGTTAGGCGGCGTAATAGTAGCGGGTTGTACTATGCCAATGGTTGAGTACTTTGGCCAAGGCGATGCAGCTAAGGGCTATCAATACACCATGACTGCAATGAGCATTTTAGGCTTTGTACTTTTTTTACTTTGTTTTTTAGGCACAAAAGAGCGTATACAACAGCCAAAAGAGCAAAACATTCCTTTTGCCCAAAGTGTTAAAGCATTAATTAAAAACGATCAATGGCGAACGCTTTGCTTAGCTGCGTTTTTTTTACTTACCGGTCAAGTATTAAGGCTTACGCTTGCTGTTTACTACGTAAAATACTATTTAGGTCGAGACGATTTAATCACCTTATTTATGACGCTAGGTGTTGCAGCAAGCATGCTAGGGTGTGCTTTAGCTCAACCGCTTGCAAAGCGCTTTTGTAAAATAAAAGCCTATATAAGCTTACAAGTTATTGCTGCCGCTATTTGTGGTTTTAGCTACTTTATTAGTAAAGATCAATTAGTACTCGCATTTACTGCCTTTATTTTATGGAAATTCTTTTTAGATATGGCAACCCCGTTGTTGTGGGCAAAAATGGCCGACACCATAGATTACGGGCATGAAAAAACAGGTGTACGCATTACGGGTTTGGTTTATTCAGGCGTTATATTTTTTATTAAAATGGGCGTGGCTGTAGGCGGCGCAATTGCAGGCTGGTTGTTATCTTTTTACAGTTATCAGGCCGATGCAGTACAAACTCTTGATACTCAACACGGTATTTTACTTTCATTTACTGTGTTACCTGCTTTTGGATCTTTATTTGTTGCCTACATAATGAAAAAATATACACTGACTAATCAGGTTGTTGAAAATATTCAATCTAAACTAACAGCTAGTTAAGATATATACTCTAAGGTATTATTTAGCCGAAGTAGTTAAGGATAAGCGAGTGAACAAATAAACATGGCAACAATTTATCAAGTCTCAGAGCTTGCGGGCGTATCGTTAGCCACCGTTTCTCGCGTGATGAACAAAAATACCCGTGTAAGCGATAAAACTAAACAAAAAGTGCTTGATGCTATGGCGCAGCTTGGCTACAAGCCTAATTCAATAGCGCAATCTTTAGCCTCTAACTGTACTAACAGTGTCGGTATTTTAGTGTCTGAGTTACATGGTCCTTTCTTTGCCCAAATGATGGCAGGTATTGAATCAGAGCTTCGTGCTGCGGGTAAACACGTTATTATTACCACCGGACACAGTGAAGAAGACAAAGAACAAGAAGGCATTGAGTTTTTAATTAGCAGACGCTGCGATGCCATTATTTTGCACGTTGAAGCCGTCTCAGACGACTACCTAATAAAATTAAGCCAAGGCTCTACACCCGTTTATTTAATGAGCCGTTACGTAGAGCAACTAAAAGACAACTGTATCAGCCTAGATAATCAATTAGGTGGTTACCTAGCCACTAAATCGATATTAAATCAAGGCCATACACAAATAGCGTATATTGCAGGCCCGCAGTTTAAAGCCGATGCATTTAATAGACTTGAAGGTCACAAACAAGCGCTTACAGAGGCTGGTGTTAAATTTGATCCTACGCTTTATTATATTGGCGACTTTAACGAAACTGGCGGTAGTAAAGGCTTAAAACATTTTATTGATGAAAAACTTAGCTTTACTGCACTGGTATGCGCCAATGACGAAATGGCCTCCGGTGCCATGAAGTATGCACGAGAGCACGGTTATAACTTACCAATTGATTTATCGATTGTTGGATTTGATAACGTTATTTTTGCAAACTACCTATACCCTACACTCACGACCATAGATAATCCGGTCGGGAAAATGGGCGAAATGGCAGCTAAACTAGTGCTTAAAGACGTATATCAAAATAAAAACCTCGTTATAAATCGCTTTTTTGAACCTACTTTAATGCAGCGCGATTCATCAGCACCACTTATTAAATAAAAACCAAAGACTAAAAAAGAGTACTGATTTTGGTACAAAAAAAGCGGCTAAATGCCGCTTTTTGTATGTGAGCTACTTAACAATCCAAGGCGTTACTTTAATAACGTTCGATATATCGCCAAGCACTGCGCTATCATCTTCCCAGCTATCTTCAACTGCAAAATAACACACTGACTTTTCACACGTTATGCTCTTATCATCAAATTGCATTGGGCTTTTAAATGTAACTGCTACGCCCTTTTGCTCTGGTAATAAAAACCACATTAATTTACTTACAAAAAAGCCCGATAAATCAGTTAACAGCTCATCAAGTTCTTCGTTAATGGTATATAACGACTGCTTTGAAAATGTTAAATCTTCAAGTTCGTTTGCTTCTATTTGAAGTTTTAATTGGCAATCATGATCTGGATTTTGTGGCTGCACCACAATGACGGCTTTATCTGTATCAAGTTGCTTATCGAACGGTAATAATAGCTGTGCTTTATCGGTGAAGTTAAGTGGGTACTCGTTTCTTTCAGTTAAAATAGTGCCGCTTTTAATGGCACACGCTTCATTAGTTGCTATATCACTTATATAAAAATTAACTCGCGCATATTGAAAGTCGCCTTTGTTAACAACTTTTAATCGGTCATAAAAACCGTCATACGACATAACAAATTCTCTTGCATTAACATTAAATGCACTCATGCCCAGCAGCACTAACGCAATGGCGTTGGTGCAATTAAAAATGTATTTATTCATCAAAGTAGGCTCTATTTTGGCTAATCATCGTGTTTAGCTCTTCTATATACGCTTCACCGCGCTCAGAGTAAGACATTAAACCATGTGTAAGTTCAGTCGCTAAAATTGGTTTTTGCTCAAGACGTAAGTTTTCACGTATTGCGCGCAAATCTTTATAAGCAGGATGCGTATTTATGTTTTTAAAATAAGAGTTTATAGCAGCTCTTACCGATTTAAACGCAGCAACTTCGTGTGCAGCTCCAGTATTACGGCGTTTTGGTACCATGCCACAACCTTTTGTGTAACACCACTGACCAAAAAAGTTAAGGCCAATACGTGCAAAACGCGATGTGCCCCACGCAGATTCATTTGCAGCTTGCATAAGCGCTAATTCTTTAGGAATTATATCAACACGGCGTAGTGCTTGCGTAAGTATTAGCGTATCAATGGTGGTTGGTAAGCCGTACGACTTTAATATTGCTGCAATATCTTTGCTTTGCTTTTTTTCTAAAGGTAATTCGTTTTGTAGCATCATGCGTGCTATTTCAAGCTTAGCGCGTTGCTGTAATATTTTTTTGTTTTCGGCTTCAACGTGCGGACGAATAAAGCTAAAAAATGCATGTTTTTTTTCTTTAACATCACTAAATTCTGAAAACTTTGGCAGTTTTACATTATGTAATGGTTTTTCTTTTTTCTTCACTTTTTTTGGTTGTTCTGACGTTTGTTCATCTAGCTCAACATCATCATTTTGTATAAACGGATATGCAAGCGCCCATACAAAAAACACGGTTAGTAAAAGCTTAAAAATCGTTTTTAACATGTATTCTCTCTTTGAAACAACAACTATGCATGGTTAATACACAAGCATACGAAGGCGCATTATACCTAAGCCACTTTATAAACGCGAATAACTGGGGTTTGATGACCTTTTACGGTTGAATTTTCAGCAATGTATTTGGGTTTTAGATAAAACAGAGCCTATGTAATGCATTTGTTCATTCGCAATTTATAAGTCCATGGGTATACTGAGCAAAGTTTAATAATATTAACTATGTGTGAGTAAGCAGTATGGATAAACAATGGCAAAGCCGAATAATAGAGCAATATAAACATCGTCCTAACGATAACCGCTCGCCGTGGCAGGTCGACCGTTCGCGTATTATTCATGCCGCAGCATTTAGGCGTTTGCAAGCTAAAACCCAAATTATGGGCATTGGCCTAAACGACTTTTACCGCACTCGCCTTACCCACTCTTTAGAAGTATCGCAAATTGGTACCGGCATATTGCGCCATTTAAAAGCGCAACATAGCGGCTTTGCGCACTTTCCATCAACTGGACTGCTCGAAACACTGTGTTTAGCGCACGATATTGGCCATCCACCCTTTGGCCATGGTGGCGAAATAGCGCTAAATTACATGATGCGCGATCACGGTGGTTTTGAAGGTAACGCACAAACACTGCGCATAGTTGCAAAACTTGAGCCCTACAGTAATGGCCACGGCATGAACCTAACTCGTCGTACTTTGTTAGGTTTTATAAAATACCCCGCGTTTATTAATACGCTTTGGCATACCATTCCCGATGCCACAACCGGTCGTGCATTTATAAAAGCGGATGATTGGCGACCAGCCAAAGGGTTATACAATGACGACGCAGCCATATTTAATTGGATAGTAGAACCACTGAGTCAAAACGATAAAACATTGTTAGGTAACCATGCCGCTATTGATAAGTACCGCGCTAAAACAACGTATAAATCGCTCGACAGCGCCATAATGGAGCATGCCGACGATATAGCATACGCGGTACACGACTTAGAAGATGCCATTGCAACCCACGTACTCACATTAGACGATTGGCAAACTCATGCTCTGCCCCATTTAAAAGCACTAAACTTTGACTGGCTAAACGCCATGCTTGAATCGCTGACCCAGCGCTTGTTTTCAAAAAATGATTATGAGCGAAAAGATGCCATAGGTGAGCTGGTTAATACCTTTATTATTCATATACATTTGGATATACAAAACGATAACTTTGAATGCCCTATTTTAAAGTACACCGCTAAATTAGATGCCCAATACGACAGTGTATTGCAAATACTTAAGCATTTTGTGTTTCAACGTTTAATACGTGACCCCGAAATGCAGCAAATAGAGTTCAAAGGTCAAAACTTACTAATAGAGTTATTTACCGCGTTTGCTAGCGATCCGCTGCGTTTATTGCCCGAAACAACACAAGCACAATACATAGAAGCGCAAAAGCAAAACCAAGGGATGCGTATAATTTGCGATTATTTGAGCGGAATGACCGACGAGTACGCCTATAAAACATACCAACGATTGTTTTCACCTATGCAGTAGCTAACTGCTAACTAGCAAACATTGAAAAGGGCAAGTAAATTTAATTTACTCGGCCTTTTTGCTCAGCTATTAAAGTTAGCTATTTTGTTAAAGCGCTTTTATAACGACTCTACGCCCATGTTATATAGCGTAAAACCAAATATATCAGCGTACTGCTCAATTGTTTTACTCGTTGGTGTACCTGCACCATGCCCAGCATTGGTTTCTATGCGAATAAGCATTGGATTATTACCCGTTTGCTTTGCTTGAAGCTCAGCGGCAAACTTAAACGAATGCGAAGGAACAACTCGGTCATCATGATCGCCAGTTGTGATCATAGTCGCTGGATACTCAACACCTGCTTTTACATTATGAAGTGGTGAGTAACCTTTAATGTATTCAAACATTTCTTTGCTTTGCTCACTGGTGCCGTAGTCGTATGCCCAGCCAGCGCCGGCAGTAAATGTATGGTAGCGCAGCATATCAAGTACACCTACTGCAGGTAGAGCAACTTGGAATAGGTCTGGGCGCTGCGTCATTACTGCGCCAACTAACAAACCACCGTTAGAGCCACCGCGAAGTGCTAAGCGCTTTTTAGACGTGTACTTTTTATCTTTTAAATACTCAGCTGCGGCAATAAAGTCGTCAAACACATTTTGCTTTTGCAATTTAGTGCCTGCATTGTGCCAGTCTTTACCGTACTCACCACCACCGCGAATATTAGCAACGGCGTACACACCACCTTGCTCAAGCCATACTGCATTAACGGGGCTAAAGCTTGGCGTTAAACTAATATTAAAACCACCGTAACCGTATAAAATTGTAGGGTTAGAACCATCAAGCTTAATGCCTGTTTTATAGGTAATTACCATCGGTATTTTAGTACCGTCTTTTGAGGTGTAAAACACCTGCTCAGACGTGTAATCATCACTATTAAAATCAATAGCCGACTTACGATAAACACCCGATTCACCCGTAGCTACGTCAAACGTATAAGTAGTACCTGGTGTTTTGTAGTTAGTGAACGAATAATAAAGCGTTGTTTGATCTTTTTTACCGCCAAAACCACGTGCTGTACCCACGCCTGGCAATGTAATTTCGCGAATTAGCTCGCCTTTTTTGTTGTACTGTTTTACCTGCGAAATCGCGTCAACCATGTAGTTGGCAAAAAAGGTATCGCCGCCTTTTGTAAGATTTAGTACGTTTTTGGTTTCAGGAATTAAATCAACCCAATTTTCAGGGCTTGGGTTACTTGCATCAACCGTCACTACTTTTTTGTTTGGTGCATTAAGGTTAGTAACTAAAAACAGCTTGCTGCCTTCGTTATCAATAACTGATGTATCTGAATCAGTATTTCCTACAACCGTTACAAACTCACTGTTTTTATTTGTTAAGTCCTTTATAAACAGCTTATTGCCTGAAGTAGACGTACTAGCTGAAATAAGTAAGTAGCGGCCGTCATGAGTTACATCAGCGCCTACATAGCGATGCTTTTGTTCATCAGTTTCACCAAATACAACACTATCTGCAGATTGTGCAGTACCTAGCTTATGGTAATACGCTTTATGCTGATCTGTTTTAGCCGACAGCTCACTGCCTTTAGGTTTTTCGTAACTTGAATAATAAAAGCCCTCGTTACCTAACCAATCAATGCCACTAAATTTAACGTCAACAAGCGCTTCTTCAACTTGCTCTTTAGTATGTGCATCAATAACTATAATTTTGCGCCAATCGCTGCCGCCTTCAGATATTTGATACGCGAGTAATGACCCATCTTTTGAAAACGATAAACCCGACATAGACGTCGTACCATCTTCACTAAACTTGTTTGGATCTAAAAATACTTCAACGTCGCCACCATCTTTACTGCGGTACAAAACATATTGATTTTGCAGGCCATCGTTTTTATAAAAATAGGTGTAATCGCCTTCAGTAAAAGGAGCGCCTATTTTTTCGTAGTTCATTAGTTTTTCAAGGCGCTGCTTTAACTTATCGCGATAAGGAATTTGTTCTAAATAAGAAAACGTTAAATTATTTTGCGTTTTAACCCAATCGGCAGTTTCGCTGCTCATGTCATCTTCAAGCCAACGATATGGGTCACTAACCGCTTCTTCAAAGTAGGTATCTACTACATCGCCTTTTTTTGTTTCTGGGTATATAACTGCGTTAACTTGCTTCATAGGTGCTTTTACTTCTTCTTGAGTTACCGTATTAGTTGGCTCTGAACAGCCGCTAAGCGCTACAATTACAGCACACGCTAGAGTATGTTTAAACATCCTGAGTTCCATTCTTATTTATTAATAGTGCGCCTAAGTTATTAACTTTTAGCCCTTTTGTCTATTTAGATGCGTTAAGCGCCATTTATCGCTGTAAACAAATGTAAACTTACGCTTTAATAGCACGACCCTCATTAAAATAAAAAACAATAAAAGAGCACACTATGCAAAGTACAAACCCCACGTATAAAAGCTTTAAAGCCTTCTACCCTTATTATTTAAAAGAGCACCGCAACGTGACTTGCCGCCGCTTACATTTTATAGGAAGCACCCTCGTTCTTGTTGTAATCGCAATAGCATTATTAAAACAACACTACAGTTTATTGTGGCTATTACCTGTTATTGGATATGGGTTTGCGTGGGTCGGGCATTTCTTTTTTGAAAAAAACCGCCCTGCTACTTTTAAACACCCTTTTTACAGTTTGTGGGGAGATTGGGTAATGTTTAAAGACATGCTTATTGGAAAAATTAAATTTTAACACTATTTCTAGCACTCTTTTTTATACCAATTACTTATAAAAACAAAATTACTTCATGCTTTAAAGTATAGGTTCTAATAAGTAGTACATAATTTATAATACACCCATTAAATGTTAATTTAGTTAACATTTAATGGGTGTATTTTTATTTTATATTTTTAAAAATATTTATAGCTCAACAGTTGTTTATTGCCAGCCCAATAAAAATGGCTTCCTACAAATAATTAGTTAAATCTACCAACCTCATCTTACCAGTTAATTAAACGTTAAATTTAATTTTTAAATATAATTCATTATCCATCAATTACTTAGCAATTACCTTCGCTATATAACTAAAACAATGGTCATTATAAAAAACAACCAAATGTAATTATAAAAACCCTTAAATTAATTGAATGTTATTCAATTGACTGTCTTTGTTAATTAAGTATATGTTCAAGGTAACAAAGAGGTTTAATCTTTATCTTTTTGTACAAAACTAAAATAATTCAATGGGTATGGGGAAATACAGCATGAATAGAAAACCGTTATTAAAATTACAGCAGTCGGTACCACAAATATTACTCGCCATGAGTGCATCAGCTGCACTAGTTGGTTCGCTCTCAGTAAATGCTGCAGAGCAAGAAACCAAAGCAGAAGAAAACATCGAACAAATAAGCGTAATTGGCTCTCGCCGATTAGGCCGTACAGTAGAAGACAGTGCAGTACCCATCGATATAATTGGTGCAGATGCACTTAAAAATTCAGGCTTTACTGAAACGAATGCCCTACTTAGCAATTTATTACCTAGCTTTAACTTCCCGCAAGCATCACTTACTGATGGTAGTGACCATGTACGCCCTGCTCAACTTCGTGGTTTAGCACCTGATCACACTTTAGTGCTTGTTAATGGTAAACGCCGCCACAGTAATGCATTACTTAACTTAAATGGCTCAACGGGTCGTGGTTCATCATCAGTTGATTTAAATGCAATTCCAGCAAATGCTATTGCCCGTATTGAAGTATTACGTGATGGCGCAGCAGCCCAATATGGCTCTGATGCTATAGCCGGTGTTATTAATATTGTGCTTAAAAGTGCCAGCAGCGGTGGTTCAGTTGCGGCTATATATGGTGCTAACGTAACCGAAATGGACAGTGTACCACAGCTTGAGTCTGTATCTGAAGGCAGTGATGGTAATTTAGCCTTTACTGAAGGGGGCGATCGCTCTTTAACAGACGGCCAAACACTAACGCTGCAAGGTAATATGGGTTTTGAACTTGGCGATAATGGCTTTTTAAACATTTCAACAGAATACCGCGACCGCCATTCAACTAACCGCTCTGACTACGATAATCGTGAAAACTATGCACGATTAGATGATGGCTCGTTAGACCCTCGTGAACTTACCGTAAATCGATATAACCATAACTTTGGTAATGGCGATGTAGAAGACTTTTCAGTGTTTTATAACGCAGGTTACCAGTTAACAAATGAGGTCGATTTATATTCGTTTGGCTCTTACAGCAAACGCGAAGGCGAAGGCGGTGGTTTTTATCGCCGTGCAAGCGATAGCCGTAATATAGAAGAAGTTTATCCTGATGGCTTTTTACCTGTTATCACCTCAGACATAGATGACTTTTCACTGGCACTTGGCGCTAAAGGTTTTGTAAGTGAATGGAATTACGATGTATCGGCCGTATATGGTCAAGATGCATTTGAGTTTGGTGTAATAAATAGTTTAAATACCTCATACGGCCCGACTAGCCAAACAAGCTTTGATGCAGGAACACTTACTTACGATCAACTTACCTTAAACGTTGATTTTAGTCGCGAAGTAGACGTCAGCTTTTTAGAAAGCTCGGTAAGTGTAGCTGTAGGTGCTGAGTATCGCCGCGAAGGATACCAAATAGATGCAGGCGAAGAAGCTTCATATGCACAAGGCACATTTGGCCCAGGAGGCGCAGTAACCGACCCAGTTGATGGCCCATTTGGCGCAGCGGGCGCACAAGTATTCCCAGGGTTTACACCCGAATCAGAGGGCGATAATAGCCGCCATAACGTGAGCTTGTATATAGACCTTGAAACCTACCTAACCGACGATTGGAATTTAGCGGTTGCCGCCCGTTATGAAGATTACTCAGACTTTGGCGATACACTTAACGGTAAAGTTGCGACTCGTTATTCATTAACTGAAGACTTAGCGCTGCGCGCCTCTGTATCAACTGGTTTTAGAGCACCGTCGCTACAACAGCAATACTTTACCTCAGTGGCCACTGTATTTGTTGATGGCGAACCAACCGAAACAGGTACGTTCGCACCAAGCAGCGATGTAGCAAAAGCACTGGGCTCACCTGGTCTTGATGCAGAAGAAGCTACTAACTACGGCGTTGGTTTTACATGGTCTACCGACTTTAATTTCAGCTTATCGGTTGATTACTACCAAATATTAATTGATGACCGCATTGTGTTATCAAACAACTTATCGGGCGATGCTATTGCCGATTTACTTCAAGGCACAGGCGCTAACCAAGGTCGTTTCTTCTTAAATGCAATTGACAGTAAAACCCGTGGTGTTGATGTGGTTGCCTCTTATAATGTAGCAACTGATGGTTATGGCGATTTAGCCTTTAACCTAGGTTACAACTACGGTAAAAATGAAGTAACAAATATTATCGACCCACCAGCAGAGCTGCAAGGTGCTGGGTTTGATCAAGACAACTTGTTCTCAGGCACTGAGCTACGTCGTTTTGAAGTAAGCACACCGCGTAATAAGTACAACTTAAGCGCAACATGGACTAACGACGACATACGCACCACGCTTAGAACAACGCGTTACGGCGAAACTCAAGACCCTTCAGATATCCCAGAACGTAACGAAGTGCTTAAGCCTAAATGGATAACCGACTTAGATGTCGCCTACTCGCTTAGCGAAAACTTATCGCTGAGCTTAGGGGCTAATAACATTTTTGATGTTTACCCAGATGCAACCCGTGAAAATGTTGACGATGTAACCACCTTCTCACGTTTATTTGCTTACTCTAGCTTCTCGCCGTATGGATTTAACGGACGCTACGTGTACGGCAAAATAGAAATGAAGTTTTAATAAGCACAGCTTAAAGTAACCAAACACACAAAAGCCACCGATTAGGTGGCTTTTTAATGCGAGTTACTATTAAATCTATTACTAAATCTATTATTAGATTTTAGTTAACCAGCCGTGCTTATCTTCACTTTTACCCCATTGAATATCGTTCAATGCTTGGCGAAGGCGCGCAGTAGTTGGGCCTGGCTCGCCAGTACCTACTTTGTATTCTTTATCGTTATGAATAAACGTACCCACAGCAGTTAGTACAGCTGCAGTGCCCGAAAGCGCCGCTTCAGTACCAGGTTTAGCAGCACGCTCTAGTAGCTCAGTAACGCTAAAGTTACGTTCGCTTACCGTCATACCTAAATCTTTTGCAATGGTTAAAATACTATTACGCGTTACACCATGTAAAAACGTGCTATCAAGCGCTTTAGTAATAATTTCGTTGCCATCAATAAGTATAAAGTTAGCAGCACCGGTTTCTTGTACGTCGCCACCTGGGCAAAATAAAATTTGATCTGCTTGATACTTAGTTCGTGCAGCACTAATAGGTGCTAAAGCACTGGCGTAGTTACCACCACTTTTTACCATTCCCATGTGCGGGGCGCAGCGCATGCCATCTTCTTCAAGCAGTACACGCAGTGCAGTTGCACCACCGGCAAAGTAATCTCCTACTGGCGATAGTAACGTGTACAAAAGCGAGCTCATTGATGGCGCTGCCGCTTTACCAATTGCAGCCTCAGTTCCAATGTGCGTTGGACGAATATACATAGAGCCCGGCGGTAATGGCGTTTCATCTGCGTATTCGCGCATAATATCGATAATCATCGTTTTTAGCATATCGCTGTCAAAACTCGGTAAGCTTAATAGCGCTGAGCTTTGTTGCATGCGTGCAATATTTGCATCCATTCTAAAAAGATAAACAGAACCATCTTCATGGCGAAAGGCTTTTAAGCCTTCAAAACATGTACTTGAATAATGAAGAACGTGCGCACCAGCATGAAGTTCAAGTTTATCGGAAGGGACAATTGAGCTTTCGCTCCATTTATTATCAGAAAAACGAGCTTGAATCATCTGCGGCATAAACACGGTACCAAATGCGGCCATTTTAATCTCTCTTGTGTGGTCTATTTTCCTCCATTGTATGACAATCACACGCTATTTAACCATAGCTAATGTAAGGCTTTTTTAATTAACTATGAGAAATTTTTGCAAGTGCTGTTTACTAATCAACCGCATTGGGTGCTATAAACAAAAAAATCGGCTAATGCAGTTGCACTAGCCGATTCTTAAAGGTAAATAATTTACTTGAACGAATATCTAATAATACGTTTTAGCACCGAAGTATACTGTTTAAAAAAGCTACCTGTATGGTAATCAATACCGTGTTTTTTCAAAACGGCTTGTACTTGAGGTGCAACTTCTTGGTAGCGCGAAGACGGCATATCTGGAAATAAGTGATGCTCTATTTGGCAGCTCAAATGCCCCGTTAAAACATGAAACCAATGCGACCCTTTAATATTTGACGAGCCCAGTACTTGGCGATAATACCACTGCCCTTGCGTTTCGTTTACGCAGTCTTCTTGTTTAAAGGTCTCTGTTTCTTCGGTAAAGTGACCACAAAATATTATGGTCGACGTCCATAAATTACGGATTAAGTTAGCTACCAAGTTACCCGCTAATACCCATAAAAATAAAGGCCCTGCAAGTAACGGAAATATCGCATAATCTTTAATTAACTGGCGAGCGCCTTTACTAAAAAAGCGCTGCTTTAATGTAGAGTGTGATACAAGCCCTTCACGGTTTTCTTTCTTTTTACCAATAAAAACACGCTCTGCAGCCAATTCGTGATACGACACGCCCCACTGAAATAACACACTTAAATTAATATACGTAAAAAACTGCCATACATTTTTAAAACGCCATTTAAAATCATCGCTTAAACGCAACAAGCCATAACCAAAGTCTCTGTCTTTGCCAATAATATTAGTATACGTATGGTGTTCAAAGTTATGAACGCGATGCCAACTTTGCCCGTCGCACGCTATGTCCCATTCATAATGTTGTGAGTTAAGTTGCTTGTCGTTCATCCAATCGTATTGACCATGCATTACATTGTGGCCAATTTCCATATTGTCTAAAATTTTAGCAAGCGCTAATAGCAACACACCTGCAACCCACAATAATGGTTGAATAAAACCGAGCATTAGCAAAATTCGCCCGCTCCATTCACACACTCGCTGTTTGCGCACAACAGAGCGAATGTAGTCAGCATCTTGTTGGCCAACTTTGCCAAGGGTGTCCATTTTAATGGCATCTAGCTCGCTTGCGAGCATGTCATAGTTAATGTTTTTCATAATTGTAACTCCAAATCACTAACAGGTTGGCTTACGCAAAGTTGTATTAATTGCTCGCCGTTGTCACTCAATTCACCTGTTTTTAAATTACGTACCACGCCTGACTTTTTAATACATTGGCATTGATGGCAAATACCAATACCGCAACCGCGTTTAACGGGTAGCTTTTTTTCTTCAAACTGAGTCAGTAAAACATCGTTGCCCGATACAACATGGGCACTGGCGTTAATTTTTACATTAAATTGGCTGTCGTCGTTTAAGCTAGGCAACGCTAAACCAAAGGCTTCTTGGTAGTAATTTAGCTTATGCGTTTTAGCAAAATCGCTCACCGTTTGCATAAATGCTGCAGGGCCACAGCAGTAAATATCTGGGTTTTCCCACGGCTTAATATTGCTGGTTATATCGCTTGATTGCTCACGCGTTAATAATAAAAACGAAAAATGCTCAAACTGCGCCGCCAACTCACTTAGCTCATCAACACATTGATGCTCAGTGGCTTTTGCGTAATACACTAACGACACTTTTTGCGTAGTTTGGCTTAAGTAATCATCAAGCATAGCCAGCATAGGTGTTATACCCGAGCCGCCTGCAATAAAAGTGGCTGGCGTGTGTGTGTTTTTAAACACAAAGTCGCCGCTTGGCGCAGAAATATTGCACCACAACCCCGCTTTTAATGCACTGCTGAGTAAGCCTGTAAAGCGCCCTTGCGCATTTGTTTTGATTAGTAAGCGCACCAAACCTGTATTTTTAAATTGCTGAGCGCTTGAGGCCACGGTAAAAACGCGTGTTAATAATCGCCCATTAATTTCAACCGTTAAACTTATATGCTGCCCTGACGTATGCGCCTGCCATTGTTTGCTTGGCTTAAGTTGCACACTTAAAAAACCGCCATCAAGTACAGCTGTACTAACTACTTGCGCTCTAAACTGCCCTGCACGCCAAGCAGGTTTAAACACCTGCATTACGGGCTCTATGTAGCCTGCAAAACTTTGATGGTGTAAAAACCATTTTGAAAATTGGTTTAATACTTGAGTCATCATGGTTAAATCTCTATCAAATCTTAATTGCTTTGAACTTACACGTGTACGCCCAAACTTCAGCGCACAAGTGTACGCTCAAATTTCAAGTTTTCAACCCCAATAGAGTAATTATTCAATTTTTATTAGCGCAATTTACTAAAACAATTTCCTGTGAAGAAGTAATTTTAAAATATATAAGTGTGTGTTTTTCATTCAACTCAGCACTTAACAAATTTATTTATGCCATGTTAAGGTTATGTAAGATTGGATTAATTTTGGAAGCCATAATGATAAATTTAATGTCACAAAACACACTCCCTAAACTAATAAGTGCAGGCTTAGCCGTTGCTATATTTGCTACTAACGCACCCGCGCATGCAAAAAGCGATTACGTAAAAAACTATAAGCAGCTCGATACTTTATCGCTTAGCGTTAACGCAGTAACAGCGGCAGAAGGTGTAGTTATACCTTGGGCTATTGAGCCTTTAGCTAATGGTGATTTACTAATATCTGAGCGCAGCGGAACGTTATTTTTATTGCCTAAAAATACCACTACATTAACTAAAGTGAAGGGCCTACCAAACATTGATGCTAATGGCCAAGGCGGATTGCTTGATTTATCACTACACACCGATAGTAAGCAAAACCAATGGCTGTACTTTAGTTACTCAAGTGGTGAGGGCAAAGGAAGCGGCAGTAACACCGCCTTAATGCGCGCTAAGCTAAGTGACGATCACACGCAGTTATCTGATCAACAATTGCTATACAAAGGCGAGCATAACAGCACTAAAGGCCAACACTATGGCAGTCGTATTGTGTTTGATAATGAAGGTTATGTTTATTTTTCAATTGGCGATCGCGGCTCGCGCGACATAAACCCGCAAGATCTCACGCGGGACGGCGGTAAAATTTATCGCTTACACGAAAATGGTAATATCCCAAGCGACAATCCGTTTGTTAAACAAAAAGATGCAAAACATGCGGTATGGTCTTATGGGCACCGTAATCCACAGGGTATGTGGTTTAATAATCAAAATAATATTTTATGGTCTCATGAACATGGGCCACGCGGCGGTGATGAACTTAATATAATAAAAAAAGGCGCTAACTACGGATGGCCTTTGGTAAGTTATGGCGTTAACTACAGCGGTACCACATTTACAGACCTTAAAGAAAAAGACGGCATGCAATCGCCCGTATTACACTGGACCCCTTCTATTGCGCCCTCCGATATGTTGTATGTAACGAGTGATAAATACCCACAGTTAAAAGGTAAATTATTACTTGCCTCCATGAAATTTGCATTTATTAGCGCGCTGGAACTCTCAAAGGGCAAGGTTGTTAAGCAATATAAAATACTCGATGGCATTGGCAGAGTACGTAGCCTAGCCCAAGGCAGCGATGGTTTTATTTATTTGGGTATTGATGGGCAAGGTATTAAACGCCTAGAGCCAAAAACGTAAACATTAGCACTAAAACTAGCACACAGTACGTTAATAATTACACCGTGTTTACTTTGCGCTTTAACGGCACAAAGTAAACATTTTCACCAAACAAAGAACTATTAAGCCCATTAATGCGTACACTAACTACATATAATTTAATATATTAAGAGAATACTAATGTTTTCATTTTTAAAGCCTGACCCAATAAAAAAACTGCGTAAAGAATACGACGTTAAACTAGAGCAAGGCATGCAGGCACAAAGAAAAGGCGACATTAAAAGCTTTGCCATGTTAAGTGCCGAAGCCGAAAAAATCTGGAGTGAAATAGAAACTCTAGAGGCAAAAAAAGCTAAATAATACCAATCGTGTTAAGTTATTAGACATTTATAGCGACGAATAATTAGAGTGATAACAAGGCATAAATTTCGACATGTAGTTGTTCTACATGAGAAATTTATAACGCCGTTAACGCTTTATTTAGCACGCTAGAAAGGCTAAATACTTAAGTCGATTGGTATCAGTATACTTAAGCGTGTCAGCCTTACTTTAATAGCAGGTAGACGCGTTTAGTAAATAATTAATGACCTCGTTTTTACAACTTCCACCACCAGTAAACCACCTTTTATAATATGCTTACACAAACAAGTGTACTTAAAGCGGTTACTTGCATTATCGCCGCCGTTTTTTAGTGGCTGTTAAATCATTTAAAAAGGCTTTTAGCTTTCATTTTAAATATGTAATTGCTGCATTTACGTACAGTACTGGCGTTTTTCCTCCTAAGTCAAAAAATGAGGACGTTTTCCTCATTTGTGCATATCATTAAAAGAACAACCCGCCTGAAAGTTTATAACTGGCAATGTGTTACAAGATTTGCTATTACTATTAAAAATAACTAAGAGGACATACTTTGCTCATAAAAAGAGGAAAGTGTCCTCTGATAAAGCTATTATATGTTTAGGGAATGTTCAGAGTATGGATGAAAAATTTGAAGAAGTAGTCGGCCGGTATTTAGAAAAAGCGATTGAAGTTGAAACTGAGACTTCAATGTCTCAAGCAAGCTCTTCAATGCTATTTGCTACCGCTTGCTACAATGCTCAAAACATTCTTGATAAATCATCCCCAAACAACCTCGAAGCTAATATTACAGAGTATATTGAAATGTATGAGGATATGCTTAGGAACTCTATTGAGCACTACTCCAGCAAATAAACATATAACAAGTGACTATGGTGTCAATTCCTAATTTCAAACCATTTTAGGATCCCACATGACACCATCCCTCACCATAGAATTTATGATTACTATAAGCTTTCTTATACAGGCAATAATAGCCAC
>NZ_JACJFA010000027.1:0-36473 GCF_014164345.1 Pseudoalteromonas sp. SG43-5 | reverse complement strand
GAGTATGTTCGTTAATCATAATGTGCCCTCAAACAAGATTTGAAGATCTGATCATGACATTGAGATTTAGTTCAAAAAAATCCCCGCTAATTTCTTAGCAGGGATTTGTGTATAAGAGACAGCTATTAGTGGTATTTTTATAACCCCCGCCTGAAACGATAAGCTCTGCATTAGGGTAGTGTTTCGCCAGTTTTACACCTTCGACTAAGCGCGTTAGCGGACAATTACCTAATTGATTATTTGAACTTAAAGCCGAATTTGGGTTTATATCGCAACCTAGTACAACTATTTTGTCTATTTTTGGATGCTTTAGAGTATTAAATGCAAGCGACTCAGGTTCATTATTATGGATAATTAAATTGGCGATAAAGGGTGTGCTCAATGCAAGTAATACAATTAAGCTTAAAGTAGATAAGAAGAGAGCTGATTTGCGGCCTTTAAATGCCAGTAGGAGCATCAGGCACGCAAATAAACCAAATAGAGGCAGTGGCATAAGTAAACCACCAATCATTTTTTTAATAACAAACATAAGAGTTAAACGCTGTAGAGTTAATTACAGCGATATTACTTATTATATTGATGATTATCGACCGTTATTTAGCTTACATGTATTTAAAAAGTGACGATAAACAGGGTTATCTTTCATGTCTTTTTTCATCGCTAAATACATAGGGCGAGTAAGGCCAAGAGCGCCTAAAGGAATTGATTTAATTAAGCCTTGGCTTTCATAAGGTGTAACTAGCCAATCGGGCAAAGCAGCAACGCCCATGCCAGCACTTACTAGTTGAAAAATAAGTAGTCCTTGGTCAACCGTTTTTAGTGTACCGTCAAAACGAGCATTTTGAATGAAATGCTTAAATATATCTTGGCGTTCACGCGGGATAGGGTATGAAATAATAGTTTCGTTTTTTAAATCAAGCGCTGTTACATACGCTTTTTTAGCAAGTTCATGATCCGGCGCCACAATAAGCTTCAATTTAAAATCAAATAAGTGCGCGTATTCTAATGTGTCGGGTTCGCGTATGTCAGACGTTAAAACTAAATCGAGCTCATCGCTTAGTAAGTCAGGAATAGCGTCGTAACTAAAGCCACGTTCATAATCAATTTTTATATCAGGCCAAAAGTTATTAAATTCTTTAATAGTAGGTAATAACCAATGAAAACATGCATGGCATTCCACGCTCAAACGTAGTTGAGAAATAGGCTGGTTTAAGCTTTCTTTTAAACGACATTTAGTCGCTTCCATTTTTGGCAATATTTCGTGAGCTAATTCAAGTAATAGCATTCCTTGAGGGGTAAAGCGGACTGGTTGAGTTTTACGCTCAAATAATTGGCAATCCAATTTATTCTCTAAATCTTTGATTTGATGAGATAAAGCAGACTGTGTCAAAAATAACTCTCGTGCTGTATTAACCAAAGATCCTGTTTCTTTTAGGGTTGCTATGGTTTTTAAATGTTTAATACCAATCATCTTTAAAAATTCTCATGGGAAAAGTGAGTTCAGCTCAGATTAATTACATACTACGCCTATATAAAAAACGTTTCAACGTCTAGATGGCTAAAATTATGCGTCTTATTGCAGTTTATCGCTATGAATCGTGAAAATATTAGAGTTAGTAATGATAAAAGTCATTTGAAAACTGGTTTGATGAGTTTTAGATGAGTTTGCTTCATGTTGTATTTTAAATATAACGATTGCTGTGCGTTTTAGCTCAGCGTGAGTTTTAACCATGCTGATAACGGTATGAGGTGAGGTTTGTTGAATGCTTACTTTAGATTGTGCTTTAAAAAATAGAGTCGTTTTGCCTTATAGCTTAAGTTTAGCTCAATGGGAGAGTATATGCGTAATACCTAAGCCAGCGACCTACTCGCTGGCTCTTTTTATAAGGATTTATTAATTAGTAATATGGCTTCTTTGGCAGTAACAGGTTTTGATTTTAAAAAGCCTTGGCCATAGTCGCACGCGGTGGATTGCAAAATAGTTAATTGCTCAACTGTTTCTATTCCTTCAGCTACAACTTCAAGTTTTAATGATTGCGCAAGTGATAAAATGGCTTCAACAAGTGGGTTAGTAGAATCCTGTAGATGGTCAATAAAGCTTTTATCTATTTTTAAAATATGAATAGGCAATTGGTGCAAGTAGCCTAGTGCTGAATAACCTGTTCCAAAATCATCAAGACATAATTTTACTTTTAAAGGTGAGAGACCTTCAATTATTTGAGTGGCGAGTTCTAGATTTTCTATTAAGCCAGATTCGGTAATTTCTAAGCATAAAGAACCTAGAGGTAATTGGTACTTATTATAAATGGAATGTATTTGCGCTACAAAATCGAGGCTTGCAAAGTGTCGTGACGATACATTAACGGTGACTTTTAAAAAGCGATGGCCTTGTTGGTGCCAATTTGAAATATGCTGGGCCGCTAAATCAAGTAAATGTAAATCAAGATTTATAATTTGCCCTGTAGTTTCAGCTATCGGTATAAAGTCATTAGGGGGTACAAACCCTTTTGTAGGGTGATGCCAACGAACAAGTGCTTCAAAGCCGATAACTTCACTGGTAGTAATTGTGAAAATTGGTTGAAAATAAAGTTCAAACTCGTTGTGTTCAATACCGTGTTGTAAGTCGTTTTCTATATCGGCATGGGTTTTAAGTTTTTTACGCATCGTGTTATTAAAAAACTTTACCTGACCACGTCCGGTTGACTTAGCTTCATACATAGCGGCATCGGCTTGTTGCAGTAATATATAAGCTTTGTCGTTTACGTTATCTGTATAGGCAACCCCAATACTCGTTGATGCTTGGAGTAAGTGGTTATCTATATTTAAAGGTTTTGATAATGCGTTTTTAATGCGGTTTAAAGCTTCATTAACTTGGTTTTTATGCGTGATGTTTTCCATAAAAATTGCAAATTCATCGCCGCCTAAACGTGCAAATGTATCCGTGCTTCGTACTGTACCTTTAATCAAGTCGCATATTTTTATAAGGAAGTGGTCCCCAACTTCATGCCCGAGCGAATCATTAATACTTTTAAAACGGTCAAAGTCTAGATACAACAGGGCATGGCTAGTACTCTTTTTAGCACGCGTTAAACGTAAAATAGCATGTTTTATACGTTCAATAAGTAGTGAGCGGTTAGCAAGGCCTGTAAGCTCGTCATGTAATGCTTTGTGCTCAAGTTCTTGGCGGGCTAATTGCCTATCAATTGCCATACTTATTTGGCGACTTACATACGTTAGAAGAGCACTATCGTGTTCGTTGTAATGCAGTGTTTTATCGTAGCTTTGTACAACGATAACCCCGCTTATACGATCACTTGTTTGAAATGGAACACCTAACCAAGACTCAGATTGCCGACCTACCATTTTAAAATCACCGTTATTAATGTGACTTTGAAAGGCATCTTTGTTGAGTAATAGGGTTTGCTCTGTTTTTAGAAGGTAATATGAAGCGGTGTCTTTAAGTTGTTCTTTAGATATTTTTTGATGGGTTTTAGTGTTTATACCTTCTTCGACTATATAAACGAGGTCAAGTATATCTACTTTTTTGTCGTATAGAGCGATAAAAAAGTTATCGGCTCGAAGTAAGTTATTTATGATTGAATGCAAGGCTTTAAAAAATGTATCTAGGTCATTCGCTTTGTAAGTTAGGTTAGCTATTTGTAATAAGCTGTTTTCTAATTTTTGTGCATTGTTGAGTTGCTCAACTGTTTTTTGTAAGTTGTTTACTGTATTAACCTGGTTAATCTTGGCACTGAGTAAGTGAGCAACTGTTGTAAGAATTTCAAGGTGTGCATTGGTAAAATAACCTTTGATTGGGTGCTCACAATCAATAACACCTAAAACTTGTTCTTTATATATAAGGGGAACACATAGTTCTGATTGAGCAGGGCGTTCATCAGCGATATAACGGCTGTCTTTCGTTACATCGTTAATAATTACCGCTTTTCCGGTCGTTGCAACTGCGCCCGTTATACCTTCACTAAAACGTATTATTTTACGTTCCGCTTGATATTTGTCCCGCGCGTGTGCAATACCCATTGATGCAACTTGGTTTAATGTATTTGCATTATTGTCAGCTAGATATATGACACAATCAACAAACCCTAAGCGATTTACAACGTGCGTTGTAACATACTCAAACAATTCTTCTAATGTATCGAGTTGCAATAGGCTAGATGAAAATTGATTAATGATACTTAGTTGATCAGTTTTTATCTCAAGCGCTCTAGTAGCATCGGTTTTATAAGACATAGGCAATTTATATTGTTCTTTTTATTTTTAAATTCGCAGTTAAGTTAACCTAATCTTGGGTTTTTGTACAAATTAAAGCGATGAGTGGTTTCAATACACTGTAAAGTTTTAATATAGCGAGTTTTAATTAATCATAAATCATTACAATAAGCTAATAACATTGAATTTGCTCATTGTGCTTTAAATAGTACCTCAGTAATTTTATCCATATAAAAACTTTATTTTTAATAAAATCTTTACTCGAAAACATCATATGCCTATGATCGGATAAATTCAGCCGTGGAACAAAGTAATGACAAGTAATAATACAAACTCTGTAACAACCCTTACTATCACTCGCCCTGATGACTGGCATGTACATTTACGTGATGGTGACCAGTTAAAAGACACTGTACGCGATATTAGCAGATACATGGGCCGCGCTATTGTTATGCCAAACCTTGTTCCGCCAGCAACGTGCACAGATACGGCATTGTCGTACAGAGAACGCATTATGTCTGCAAATCCACAAGGCAACTTTGAGCCATTAATGGTTTTGTATCTCACGGATAAAACTACACCAGATGAAATAATAAAAGCTAAAGCGACAGGTAAAATAGTAGCAGCTAAGCTTTACCCTGCTGGCGCTACCACTAATTCTGACTCGGGCGTTACATCAGTAAAAAATATTTATCCAGTTTTAAAAGCAATGCAAGAAGTAGGCATGTTGCTGTTAGTGCATGGGGAAGTGACAGATTCGTCGATTGATATTTTTGACCGTGAAAAAGTATTTCTGGATACAATTTTAGGAGATGTAGTAAATGACTTTCCTGAGCTTAAAATTGTACTCGAGCATATTACGACTAAAGATGCAGTAGAGTTTGTTGTTAATGCACCTAGCAATGTAGCGGCAACAATTACAGCGCATCACTTGCTTTATAACCGCAATCATATGTTAGCGGGTGGAATTCGCCCACATTATTACTGTTTGCCAATTCTCAAGCGTAACATTCACCAGCAAGCATTAATGGCTGCAGCAATAAGTGGAAATAAAAAATTCTTCTTAGGAACTGACTCTGCACCACATTATAAAGATAAAAAAGAAGCAGCTTGTGGGTGTGCTGGTGCATACACGGCTCATGCCGCTATTGAATTATATGCTGAAGCATTTGAGGATGCAGGAGCTTTGGACATGCTTGAAGGGTTTGCAAGCCACTTTGGCCCTGATTTTTACGAATTGCCGCGTAATACAGATACAATTACATTACAAAGAAAGCCGTGGAAAGTACCTGCAAGTTATACATTGGGCGACTCTGAAGTTGTGCCTATAAAGGCTGAAAATACAATGGATTGGTCTGTCGAATAACCAATAATATATTTAAATCTAAAGCCGCTTAATTTTTAATGCGGCTTTTTTGTTTGTGCTTTTGATATTATTGAAGCGTAATTCGACGACAGGGTGGTTGTAGGTGGCTTTTGATCTCGCTTACAGCAATAAATATTACAATAATACTTATAGCTTTTTGCTTGTAAATTAGTCAGTTAAAGGCGATTTAAAACAAATTTATATTTTTAAGAAATAATTCCTAATTAATAGAGCGAAAAAAAATATAATGTGTTAATCTTACCTTGCTTTGAGTTTTTATGTATTGAATTTACGGATATTGTGCTGCGTTTAAGGTTACCGGTTAGGTTATTACTTGTTCCTGTACTGTACCTCCATATTTTTGAGCATTGACTCAGGGAGGATATTGCCATAATAATATGGCTGAATTTTAATTATTGACTTACAGGAAAATTTAGTATGTCGGTTACTGGTAAAGTAAAGTTTTTCAACGAAGCTAAAGGCTTTGGTTTCATTGAACAAGAAAATGGTCCTGACGTGTTTGTACATTTCAGCGCAATCACTGGTTCTGGTTTTCGCACTCTTAGCGAAGGTCAAGCAGTGACATTCAGCATCAAACAAGGTCAAAAAGGCCCTGAAGCTGAGAACGTAGAAGCAGCATAATTTATTATGTGAACTCTAGTTCATCTTGGTGAAGCAGGTTTCTGTTTCACCATAATTCCCCTTCCTTAAATCTATTTATTTCATACCTCAAATTCTCCTTTTTTTAAACTTAAAAAACTACTCAAACATTCTATCTTTGCAAAGCTAAACAACTAATAATCTAACGGACAAAACAATCCTCTAATACTTTTAAAAACCATTCATAAGAATTTATTCAATGGGCCTGATACCAGCTTAAATAAAATCGATGCTCAATATCCATCCATGCAAATTCTGTTTTAAGCTTACTCTGTGTGACGAAGGCTACTCATTGATAAGGGCTTCTAGGTGCTTCTATTACTTTATTATGTGAACGTAAAGCTTCATTTATAGTGTATTACTAATAAAGTAGGATAACTCTTCATGATTAACTTAATCACTGAATTAACCTTAACGTTAAAATAGTATTAAAGAATACTTTAAAGCGGTAAATATAACCTGTTTAATTATCAAAAGCTTTTATGCTGCTAAAAGAAATGCATTGTTGAGTTTATTATTACTATTTATGGAAAAACACGTTTTAAAATAGTTTTAAAAGTAACGTATATAAAGCGTGAGTATCCGATATTAAATATTATCCAGTGTTGTTTTTTTGTGCGACAAATGGTTTGTTTTTTCAGATGAAGTGTAACTGAGGCGATAAAACACGATAAAATCGTGTAAAAAATAACTTTTGTTATATCAATTTATATTTTTTTTAGTTTTTTTTCAGTGCTAATTCAGCTTTAGCTAAATGTTGCAATAATGTTGTTTTATGTCAGTGCAATGCGAATAAATACACCCCTTAAAAGGCTTTAATAGAAATATTAAGAAAAAGCTTCGTTGCAATAATGTTAACTGTTGTGGGCTGGTACTTTCGTTTAAGCATTAACTTAGCTATTTATTTACTGAGATTAGTAAACATCAAGTTGACAGCGCTAATTGCATTTAGCATTATTGGAAGGTTGATATCTATTAAAAGATATCAGGGTTGTTCTCCTCGGAGGATAATTAAATTATAAAAGTAACATTACTTAATTGGTTGGGAACTATGTCTGTTAAAATCAGAAAGAGTCTTGTAGCAACTGCGTTGGTTGGCGCATTTGCATTTGCAAGCAGCAATGTGATTGCAGATCCTTTGAATGACGTGCAAAAAGCAGGTCAACAAATTCAAAAGGCTGCTGTTAAGTCTCAAACTAAAATTGACAATGTATATGGTCAAACTCAGGAGCTAATCGCTGAGTACCGTAGCGTTGTTGATGAGACTGAACTTATGAAAGTGTATAACGATCACGTGTCGCGCTTGGTTGATAGCCAAAACGCTTCAATTGAATCGTTTGATCGTCAAATCGCGACTATTGATAACACTAAACAAAACGTTGTGCCTTTGATGTATCGCATGATCGATACGCTTGAGCAATTCATCAAAGCGGACGTTCCATTTAATCTTGAAACGCGTTTAGGACGTGTTGAAAGACTACGTGAGATCATGGTTTCTGCGTCTGTAACGACGTCTGAAAAATTCCGTCAAGTACTTGAAGCTTACACTATTGAAACAGCATACAGCTCTCTTGTATCTGCTTCACAAGGTACTCTAGAAGTTGATGGTAAAAGCATTAACGTTGATATCGGTCAGTTAGGTCGTATCACTTACGTTGCTCAGTCTTTTGACTTGAAACATGCTTGGGTGTGGGATAACAACACTAAACAGTGGAAAGAATTAGGCGAAGAATACCTAAAACCTGTTAAAGAAGTTATTCGTATGGCGCGTAAGCAAGCGACATTAGAACTTGTTAAACTACCTATCTTTGGCGCGGAGTAATCAATAATGAAGAAACTATTTAAAGGTTTTGCTGTTGCAGCAGTACTAACTGTTTCTGCAGGTACCGCGCTTAATGCACATGCAAATACTGGAGCTCTAGATAAAATTCTTGAGCAAGTAAAGCAAGAGCGTATCTCTGAAGGTAAAATCAATAAGCAACGTGAGCAAGAGTTCTTATCAGAACGTGCTGACAAGCAAGCATTACTTAACAAAGCTAAAAGCCAACTTGCTTCTGAGAAGTCTCGTGGTGAAAGCTTAGCTAAGCAATATGCACAAAACGAAAATACGCTAGCTGAAAAAGAAGCAGCTCTTCAAAGTGCCCAAGGTACTTTAGGTGAGATGTTTGGTGTTGTACGTCGTGCAGCTCAAGATGCTATCGGTTCTATCGAAGCGTCACTAGTTAGTGCTGAAAAACCAGGTCGTGCTGAAATCTTACGTTCGTTAGCAGCTGCTAAAGAACTTCCTACAGTTCGCGAACTTGAAGAACTTTGGATTTCACTTCAAACTGAAATGACAGAATCAGCTAAAGTTTCAACTTTTGAAACTGAAGTTGCTGGTCTTGACGGTAACCCGTCAATGAAAAAAGTAACACGTATCGGTAACTTTAACTTAGTTACAGACGATGGTTACTTAATTTATTCACCAGAGACTAAGTCTATCCAGCCTCTAGGTAAGCAACCAGACGGTTATATCTTAGACGGTATCACGGCTCTAGAAAATACATCACCAGATAACTACGCTGGTGTTTACATAGATCCGACTCGTGGTGCTATCTTACGTATCAACACTCAAAAAGCGACCCTTATGGAATACTTCCATCAAGGTGGCGTAGTTGGTTATATCATCACGGCTTTACTTGGCCTAGGTATGCTAATTACTCTAATCCGCTTTGTTGACCTTACACTTACTACTAGTAAGATTAAGAGCCAGCTTAAAAATGTTGCTACACCGAATACAAATAACCCACTGGGTCGTATTCTTAAAGTGTACCATGACAACAAGAACCAAGATGTTGAAAACCTTGAGCTTAAACTTGATGAAGCGATTCTACGTGAAACGCCACGCATTGAAGCTGGTATCAATATAATTAAGATTCTTGCTGCAATCGCACCGTTACTTGGTCTACTAGGTACAGTAATCGGTATGATCTTAACGTTCCAAACAATCACATTGTTCGGTACGGGTGATCCGAAGATCATGGCAGGTAACATCTCTCTAGCACTTGTAACTACAGCGCTAGGTCTAATTGCTGCATTACCACTAATTCTACTTCATGCTCTTGTAGCTGGTCGTAGTAAGTCGGTATTACACATCCTTGATGAGCAAAGCGCGGGTATCGTTGCTACTCACGCGGAGAAGGAGAAAGCCTAATGCTAGTCCTGATGGAGATATGGGAATCTATCAGGGATTTTGTTGGCACAGGCGGCCAGGTTTTATACGTGGTCGCGATAGCACTCTTTCTTATGTGGGTTTTAATGATTGAGCGCTATTGGTTCCTACTTGCAGAATTTCCTCGCACAGCGAAAGAAATTGTAGCAAAGTGGGATGCCCGCCAAGACACTACGTCTTGGTACGCACACAGAATCCGTGAAGCATGGATTTCTGAAGCGTCTGAAAAATTAGATCAGCGTATGTTGTTGATTAAGACATTAGTAGCTGTTTGTCCTTTAATAGGCTTACTTGGTACTGTTACTGGTATGATCTCGGTTTTTGAAACCATGGCCAACCAGGGTACGGGTAACGCACGTTTAATGGCATCAGGTATTTCAATGGCAACAATCCCAACAATGGCTGGAATGGTTGCGGCATTATCTGGAGTATTTTTTAGCTCACGTCTTGAGACAAAAGCTAAAATGGTGAAAGCCAAACTTATTGATAGTATGCCTCATCACTAGAGAGAGAATTAAATATGGCACGTAAACAACGTTTTCGTGAAGAAGAAGAAGCAGCGGTTGATATGACGCCAATGCTTGACATCGTATTTATCATGCTTATTTTCTTTATCGTAACTACATCGTTCGTTAAAGAGGCTGGTATCGAGGTCAATAAACCTAAAGCGGCTCAAGCTACTAAGCAAAAAAATGCTAACATTTTTATTGCTATTCGTAGTAACGGCGAGATCTGGATTGATAAACAGCAGGTTGATGTTGAACGTATTTCAGCAAAAATCGAAAGTTTATTAGCAGAACAACCTACTGAAGTTGTAATTTTGCAAGCTGATAAAGAAGCAAAACACGGCGTAGTGGTTAAAGTTATGGACCAGATTAAAGCGACGGGTGATAACCTGAGAATTTCAATAGCTGGAGATCAGTAATGATTCGTTTTCTGTTTTCACTGATTGCAGGTGGGGCAGTTACTTTCGGCTTGTTCTACTTCATGGCATTCCTCATCTCTGGTGGGGCTGACCGTAATACGGAACAAAAAGAGCAGATCATAGTCGAAATAATGACGAATCCGCCTGAATCTAAGGTGCAGGAGAGGAAGCGTGTACCGCCTCCTCCTCCGCCACCACCAAAGCAGCCGCCTAAACCGCAGCCGCCACAGCCGGAAAATAATAATCCTAATCCTGGTGCTATGTCATTTAATATGGGTAGTATCGATATAGGTAGTTCAGCTGGTGGATTGAGTGGTCCTGGTGCATTTGGACGAGATGGTGATGCGACACCTATCGTTCGTATAGAACCAAAATATCCAACGCAAGCAGCACGTGATGGTAAAGAAGGTTGGGTTCAACTTTCATTCACAATTGATGAGTTAGGTGGAGTAACTGACGTTGAAGTAATTGACGCAGATCCGAAACGTATCTTTGACCGTGAAGCTAAACGTGCACTGCGTAAGTGGAAGTACCGTCCTAAGATCATTGACGGAAAACCACAGAAACAACCAGGTTTACAAGTTCAATTAGACTTTAAACTTAACCAAGGCAACTAAGGAGGCGAGTAATGAGAAATTTTTCTAAAGTAACTGCTCTTGCAATTCTTATGTCTGTGTCGGGTGCTACTTTAAGTGCATCTGTTTTAGCAGCGCCGGATTACGCAAAGATTGAAGAGCGTAAAAAAGCAAAAACTAAAATCATGGGCGAGCGTACTGGTAAAAAAGTAATTAAAGCATTTGATTTGTACAACGAAGAAAAAGTTGATGAAGCAATTGTTTTGCTTAGGGAAATTGACCCTTCGAATGACTTTGATAAAGCGACCGTAAATCGTTACTTAGGTAGCATGTACGCTCAAAAAGAAAAGTATGACGAAGCGATCAAGTACTCTAAGCAGGCCGTTGCACCTGATGTTTTAAACTTTGCTGACCAAGAACAGACACTTAAGTTGTTAGGTGACTTATACGCTGGTACAGATAAGTTCCAAGAAGCTAAAAAAGCATATTTAGCTTGGATGGACTTTACCGGTGAAGAGGACCCTACGGTTTATACACGTATTGCTCAAGCTAATTTCCAGCTACAGCAGTTTCGTGATGTTTTTGAACCAGCAGATAAGGCAATAAAACTTCAAAAGGAGCCAAATAAAAGCCCTTTCCAACTAAAATTAGCTGCATATTTTGAACTTAAAGATTATGCAAACATGGTTAAAGTTGGCGAAGAAATTGTTCGTGTATGGCCTGATGATAAAAAAGCTTGGGTTAGCTTAGGTAAATATTACCTACAAACTGAAGATTATTCTAAAGGTCTAGCAACTATGGAAGTTGCATACAAGAATGGTTACTTTGAAAATGAAGTTGAGTATAAAGTCTTATCTAACTTTTACTCTCTAAATGAGATCCCTTTTAAAGCAGCTGTAACGCTAGAAAAGGCCATTAAGAGTGAAAAAGTAGAACGTACAAAGCAGAATGTTAGCGCGATTGCGAGTAATTACCATCGCTCTAAAGATTTAGAAAAAGCTGCTAAGTACTACGAAGAAGCTGCTAAATTTGATGATGATGCTGAGTACTATCGCAAAGCTGGTTCATTACTTTTACAATCTGAAAAATTCAGTGCTGCTATTGTTCGCTTGAATAAAGCATTAGAGCTTGGCTCTGACAAAAAAGGCACAATTTATTCAGATTTAGCTGAAGCGTATTACTACCAAGGTAAGTATAAGCAAGCATATGCTGCAATTACTAAAGCTATGGATGACCCTCGCACACGTAAGTTTGCAAAAGGTTGGTCTACATATATTAAAGACAAAGCCGCTCGCAACGGTGTTAAAATTTAATTTTAATTAGCTTAAGCAACTTATAAAAAGCCCCTCTGGGGCTTTTTTTATTGGAACTACTATGTATAAAAAGCTCTTTTTATTATCACTACTGTGCCTATTTTTAGCTGCATGTTCAAAGCAGCCTCAACCTTATGAGTCGTTTGAGGACGCACAAGTCGCTTTAAAAGCTTTAAACATGGCGCTTGTACAAACAGGTGCTACTAAAGGCAATAACATTGAAAAAGATCAATTGGTTTTCTCTGATGCTTACTTAACAAAACGCCATACTATTTATCAGAGCCTAATGGGTATGGAGCTTAATCTAAATCAAATTGCGCAAGTAAACTATTTGGTAATTGCAGAGCGTTTCCCTGAACGCTACTTTAATTGGCCGGCCCAAGTAAATGTTTTAGAAAACATGCTCGCTTTTGAAGGCTCAAAAAACACACCGGATAATGTTATTACTTGGCTCAAGTTAACCCAAGATACCCTAGACAGTGCTCAACAAAGCAATTTAAAGCTGAACAAGGTTGAACTTACATTGTTACAAAGCTATGTTTTAAGTTCGATAGCAAGTAACGATGTTCAACCAGCGCTTAAAAGCCATATAAGAGCTTTTAGCGATTATTTAGCTAGTTATAAGCCAAGAGGAAGTGTGGGTCTAAGAGGTCTGCCAAATGGCACTCAGTGGTATCAGAGCAAACTTAATTACTTTAGTGGCGAAGTACATTCACCGTTAGAATGGGTTACTCTTTTAAACGAAAAAATAAAAGTATTAGATCGTGTTGCATTCGACAGTAAGCTGCCAACTTCTCACCAAAAATCGTTTTTAGTTCAGTATTTATCTGATGAAAAATTAATAGAAGGTTTAGATTGGCAGGCTAACTATCAAGACTTACCTGCAATGGCGAGCGCTATGGATATGTCTAATAAAGATAAAACATTGATGCTTGCGATGATGGAATCAGATATAGGTATTCACTACCATGCGTGGACTTTGCCTCAAGCAAAGGTAAACCTTATAAAGCGCCTACAAATGAGTCCAGAAGAGGCCCAGTACTTGGTTGAAGATATAATTCTCTACCCAGGGCAATCATTTAGCTTTATACAACACATTATATAATGATTTGAAAGTGCGCTTATTGTGCGCACTTTGTACACCGTTGAGTTGCGGGGTCTAGTTCAAGTGACTTAGCTGATATTTTTTCTTCACAATCACAGCAGTAGCCATACTGGCCAATTTCTATTTGACTTAGTGCGGCTTCTAGTTTGGTCATGCGACTGATCAAAAGTGCATACTCAGGGCCTAACTTCGCTGCTGCGCAGTCTAACCATTCATTATTTGCTGTATCAGCTAAAATTTGTATTAAATGGTGATGTGCAGGGTAAGCTGATTTAGAAAGCATGGTTAATATATTTAACTTAACTTGTGCTATTTCATCGTTAAGTCTTTTTTGATGATGCATTATCAGTACAACCTTATTAAATGGGCTTTACGTTATTCTGATATTATCTAGAGTCTTTAAGTTAGTCGTTATGATTTGAATCAAGTTGAGGTGCTTTGGCATATTTATTTAATACGCTCGCCACATCTTCTTTACTTTTTAAACGTCTGATTTCATCAAACAAATCGATAGCTTGCGGGTACTGGCGTTTTAGATAACCAAGCCATTGTTTAGTACGTGAAGCAAAGTATTTTTCATCCTTCGCGGGGTCTTGATGAATAGCTGAGTGAATTAAGTGATAAATAATATGCTCCCACTCAAGGCTATCATATTGCTCATTATTTACATGAGCTTTAATTTTTTTTGCTAAATCAGGGTGCGAAAGGGCGCCACGACCAAGCATTAAATCAGTGCACCCACTTCGTTTTTGACAAAGCATTGCGTCCTCTACTTGCCAAACTTCACCATTGGCAACAACGGCAATATTCTTACCTTTTATTATTGGTGGAATTTTTTCCCAATAAGCTGGCGGGTTATAACCATCTCGTTTGGTTCTGGCGTGAATAGCTACACTATTTGCACCTGCACTTACCACAGCATCAACAATTTCTTGGCTGTTACTGTCATCATCAAAGCCTAAGCGAATTTTTGCACTTACTTCATGTTTATCATCTACAGCATCTCGGACTGCTTTAATAATCGTATACATATGGTCAGGGTCTTTAAGCAGTACAGCCCCCCCTCGGCTACGATTAACTGTTTTTGCTGGGCAACCAAAATTTAGGTCGACCCCATGGGACCCTAATGCGATTGCTCTTATTGCATTTTCGGCTAACGGATTTGCTTCTTGACCGAGTAATTGAACACGCACAGGAGTACCTGCTCGTGTAAATCCATTATTATGTAGTTCAGGGCAAAATCGATGAAAAACTTTGTCAGGTAAGCATGTTTCAACCACTCTTACAAACTCTGTAACGCACAAATCGAACCCACCAATGTCTGTGAGTAATTGGCGCATTTTAAAATCAACGACACCTTCCATAGGTGCTAAAACAAGTTTCATAAAGAGATTAATTTTGATAAAAAACTGGAGGCATAGTTTACCTGTAAATCACACATTGATAAATCTGTAATTACCGCCCATATTTGATGTATAAATTGCAAAAGTAAATATTATGAAAATAAATGAAAGTTTTTATTTTTGTACGGGTCTACTTAAGCATACAAGCAATTTAAAAATACATTTTTATTGCTGAGTTTTACAATCCTTGATTAAAGAGAGTCATAAAATGAATACAGTTAAAAAAAATACAATCGCGTTAACTTTAGGTGCAGTAGTAGTTGGCTCTGCAAGTTTTGTATCTGCAGATGTACAAGCTAACCCATTTGAGTTTCAACAACTAGTAACAGGTTACCAATTAGATGCTGCAGAAGGTAAGTGCGGTGAAGGCAAATGTGGCGGTGACGCAAAAGATAAAAAAGAAGGTAAATGCGGCGAAGGCAAATGTGGTGGCGACGCAAAAGATAAAAAAGAAGGTAAATGCGGCGAAGGTAAGTGTGGCGGCGATGCAAAAGACGCAAAAGCTAAAACAGAAGGCAAATGTGGTGAAGGTAAATGTGGTGGCCGTTAATATCTTATTCTAAATAAGTTATGCTAAAAGGGCCCTAAGGCCCTTTTTTGTTAAGTTAGAGGTAGTTATGATACAAACTCAAAGTAAAGATTTTGGGATGGTGGGCCTTGGCCTACGACGAGAAATGCTTGATGAGCTGCTTGAGCATGTGCCTAATCAAGTAGACTTTTTAGAAGTTGCGCCAGAGAACTGGTTAAAACTGGGTGGACGCTTTAAAAAGCAATTTAAAACATTAACCGATGCTAATAATTTTGTGTGTCATGGATTATCACTGTCTATCGGTTCCCCCGAACCTCTTGATGTTGAATTTGTTAAGTCTTTAAAAGTGTTTTTTGAAGAGCACAATATAAAAATTTTTAGTGAGCACTTAAGTTACTGCTCCGGTACAGGGCATATGTATGACTTAATGCCCATTCCATTTACACAAGATGCTATAGCACATGTTGTTCCTCGTATTAAACAAGTTCAAGACATACTAGAGCAGCAAATTGCGATAGAAAATGTTTCCTATTATGGCGCTCCTGGACAGCAATTATCAGAACTTGAATTTACGAATATTATTTTAGAGCAAGCTGACTGCAAACTTTTACTTGATGTGAATAACATTTATGTTAATTCGATAAATCATGGCTACAACGCGCAAGCATTTTTAACTGGGTTACCTTCTAATCGTATAGCCTATGGGCATGTTGCAGGCCATTATAATGAGGCTGATGACTTAATTGTTGATACACATGGCGCTGATGTGATTGATCCTGTTTGGGAGCTACTCGATAAAGCATACGAAGTGCATGGCGTATTTCCAACCTTGCTTGAGCGCGATTTTAATATTCCTACCATGAATGTTTTAACCAAAGAGTTAGATATAATTCATGATCTACAAGCTAAACACTTTGATTCAACTGTTTCAAAACAACGAGCTTAATATAAGCCTTTATCAACATTAAAAGAGTGCCTAGTTATGAGCTTCATTGAAATACAAAACGAATTTATGGCGCATATTCGCGAGCCTCAAAAAAATAAAAAGCCCAGCGGTATCGAAGACAGGCGTATGGCTATTTATCGCGACCTATTTTTTAATAACATTGAAGGTTTTCTATCATCAGGTTTTCCGGTATTAAAAACGTTATATACCCAGAAGCAATGGCAAGCCCTCGTACGCCAGTTTTTTAGCGAATATGATTGTCATTCGCCGTACTTTCTAGACATAGCAGGGGAGTTTATTAATTACTTATCAAGTGATTATAAAATGAAAAAATACGATCCCGTGTTTATGCTAGAGCTTGCCCATTATGAATGGGTAGAGCTAGATGTATCCATTGCACACGAAGATGAGCAAGAGAAAAAATTACAAACAACAGCGCTCACTAGTTCAGCTTTATATTTATCGAAAACGGCAAGAAATTTAAGTTATCAATTTCCGGTTCAAAATATTAGCAATCGCTTTAAACCAAAAGAGCCATCACCTCAGCCTAATTATTTTGTTGTATATAGAGATGAAGATGATGACGTTCAATTTCTGGCTACGAATGCGATGACAGCTTTGCTATTGTCAATCATAGAGGCAAGCGAAGGCGCGACATTTGACAACGTCTGCCAACAGGTATTAGCTCATGCACCACAATTTAATGCAGAGCAAATTACTCAAGGTGCACTGGTTACTCTTAATGCTATGGTTGAACGAGGAGTAATTGTGACAAAAAATCAAGACTAAGGTCTTTATTGATGATTTTACATCGTCTATTATGGCAGCCTTATTTGCCGTGCTTAATAAAAGGTTGTACCAATGTCAGATGATAAAGACTTTAAAGATCCGTTCAACGTTACTTACTTTCTTGCTTTTTTAGCTGTATTTGCAGGGATTGGTTGTTTAAATGCAATATTAGGCTGGATCACTAGCTTAACGTAAAATGTATAGCGTTTATTAAGGCTGTTGCTAACTTCAGCCTTGAACCACTTTATTTTAATTACCCCGTCCATATTTAATACTTCTTTTATAATAACGCCAAACTCGCAATTAAAGGTTAGTTAAGGTTATAATCACCTGCTTTGTAATATAAACAATTGAGCAGTTAAAATTATGACTCAAGTAACACCAGCAATTATCAAAAACAGCATAACTACAATTGCTGATTATCCAAAAGCGGGCATTATGTTTCGCGATGTAACCACTTTAATGGCAAATCCAGAAGCCTTTAAAGCAACTATTGACGCGTTTATCGCAGAATATAAAGATCAGGGCTTTACTAAAATCATAGGCACAGAATCACGTGGTTTTATTTTTGGTGCGCCATTGTCTTATGCGTTAGGCATTCCGTTTATTCCAGTACGTAAACCAGGTAAGTTACCACGCGAAGTTATTCGCCAAGATTACTTACTTGAGTACGGTGAAGACACGCTAGAACTGCATGTAGATGCAATTGTACCTGGCGACAAAGTATTACTAGTTGATGACCTATTAGCAACTGGTGGCACAATTGAAGCCACTGCTAAGTTAGTTAATAAACTAGGTGGCGAAGCCACAGATGCAGCATTTGTTGTATCACTACCAGAACTTGGTGGCGAGCAACGCATCAAAAAAATGGGTATTAAAATCCTAAAATTGGTTGAATTCGAAGGCGAGTAATCGATGAGTTATCAGGTTCTAGCGAGAAAATGGCGTCCTCAAACCTTTCATGAATTGGTTGGGCAGTCTCATGTTAAGCAAGCGCTTGTAAATGCGCTTACGCAAAATAGACTGCATCACGCTTATTTATTCACTGGAACCCGCGGTGTAGGTAAAACCACCATTGCACGTATTTTTGCTAAAAGCTTAAATTGCGATGAAGGTATATCTGCAAATCCGTGTGGACAATGTAGCAGCTGTTTGGATATAGAAGCAGGGCGCTACATTGACCTACTCGAAATAGATGCGGCTTCTCGTACAAAAGTAGAAGACACTCGCGAAATACTTGATAACGTTCAATATGCACCAACTCGTGGACGTTATAAAGTATACCTAATCGATGAAGTTCACATGCTTTCTAAGCACAGCTTTAATGCGCTTTTAAAAACGCTTGAAGAGCCACCAGAGCATGTGAAATTTTTATTGGCGACGACGGATCCTCAAAAACTACCAGTTACTATTTTATCTCGCTGTTTACAATTCAATCTAAATGCCTTGTCGCAAAGTGAGATTAAAACACAGCTTGAACACGTACTTACTCAAGAACAGCTTAGCTTTGATACCGATGCACTTAGCATTATTTCAAAAGCCGCTGATGGCAGTATGCGTGATGCGCTTAGCTTAACCGACCAAGCTATTGCGCAAACAAATGGTGATATTAATAATCAAGCAGTACAAACAATGCTTGGTTTAATGGATACTCATTATAGCCAAAGCTTGCTTGCAGCATTACTTGCACAAGATGGCGCTGCGCTAATGGATGAGATTGCGCAGGTGGCAAGTCGTAATCCTAATTATGTGGCATTGCTTGATGATTTAATTGCACTTACGCATTTGACCCAACTAACCCAGTTAGTGCCAGAAGCGGCAGGGCTAGATGAAAAAAATGTAGATTATATTGCTCATGTTGCACAACATACGAGCCCACAACAAATTCAAATTTATTATCAGTTACTGTTAAATGGTAAAAAAGATTTACAATGGGCACCAGAGCCTCGCTTAGGTTTTGAAATGATTATGCTAAGATTATTAGCATTTAAGCCTACAGACGCGCAACAAACTGTACACACAGCAAACGAAGAGCCGGCCCCAAATAAACAAGGCCGTGCAAATGCACTGCGAGATATATTAAATAAAAATAAAACATCGCAAAACACCGTAGCTGGCCAAAGCAGTGCTCCAGTAAATAATATTAAGCCAGTTAGCAATGCAGAGCAGCCTAAAGCCGTTGAGATAGAGCCTTCAGCTAACGCAGCCGCTCAGTCATCAAATAATGAAGTCGTGCAAAGTAATAATGAGCCTGCCCAAGTTGCAGTAGAGCAACCGGTTCAACAAAGTGAAAACGCTTCAAAGCAACAGGCTTTAGCTAAAGAGCAACCACAAACCAATGTTGTTTCAGATGCTCAAGCCCAGCGACAAAGTGAAGATGAAGCTTATATGCTCCATAGTGATGCTGAACAAACGCTGGCCTCGCAATTTGACGATATAATGAGTAGCGCTGTAGATCAGGGTTTTAACCCTGCACCTACTGCAAACTCAGAACCTCAATCAGAGCCCTTAACAAATCACAATGCAAGTACGCCAATAGCTGAACAAGAAGCGCAGGCGCAATCTGCCATTGCTCGTATTTTACGTGATAGAAACATATCCGGTGCGGGTAGGTTATCAAGCAAGAGTACAAGCACCTCTGCAAATAATGTAGCAGCGCAGCCAAACCAAGCACCCGCTAAAAAGCCAGAACACCAGCCAAGAATGCCTAAAGCTCAAAGTGTTCACCAAGATAGTACCGCTGAAAATATAAACGAGCTCAACAGCGTTACAAGCGTAGCACCTAGCGATCCCCCACCTTGGGTAAATGATAGTGCAGGTGCAAGTGAAAAAAAGCATGAGCTCCCACTAACAGGGAGCGAAAGCCAGGCACATGGTCACGCTAATACAAAACCAGCACGAAAAATTGATTTTAAAGAAAAGCATCAAACAATTACCGAAAATCTAGCGCCAGAGCTACTTGAGCAAATAAATCCTCAAAAAGTGCCTGAAGCAGCGCCCGAGGAAATTAGCATTCCCGTGCCTGATGATTTTCAAAGTCCAATTAGTGAAATTAGATTTGCACATCAACAAGATGAATGGGCTTATTTAATTAAACGTATGGGACTGGGTGGTCGTATGCGCCAATTTGCGTTGCATTCAATATTTACCAAGCAAGGCAACAGCTTACATATAGACGTTGATGAATCACAAAAGCATTTAGATACACCGATGCTTCGCCAAAGATTAGATGCCGCATTGTCGAGTATTTATGAGCATAACGTGTCGTTAAGTATTAATTTTGCTAAGGGAGTTATTGATTCTCCTTATCTGATTCAGCAAAAAATAGATGCAGGACGTCATCAACAAGCAATCGATGTGATCACATCGGATGAAAACATAGTACAATTTCAGCAAGTATTTAGCGCCGAAATTGACGAAAACAGTATTCAGGCATTGTAATTACTTACAATCGCCCTTATGTTCATGTTAATTAATGTATTAAAAGAAAGAGAGAAAGTTATGTTTAAAGGTGGAATGGGCAACATGATGAAGCAAGCGCAGCAAATGCAAGATCGCATGCAAAAAGCCCAAGACGAAATCGCAACTCTTGAAGTTGTTGGTGAAGCCGGTGCAGGTTTAGTTAAAGTAACTATGCTTGGTAACCACAATGTACGTCGTGTTCAGCTTGATGAGAGCTTGATGGAAGACGACAAAGACATGATTGAAGACTTACTTGCAGCAGCATGTAACGATGCTGTCCGCCGTGTTGCAGAAGAAACACAAGAGCGTATGGGTAAAGTAACTGGCGGTATGCAATTACCACCAGGTATGAAAATGCCGTTTTAAGTCAATAATGCAACTTTCAGATAGTTTAAATCAGCTTATAGAAGCACTGCGCTGTCAACCTGGCATTGGTCCAAAGTCAGCGCAACGTATTGCTTTTCACCTGCTTGAGCGCGACCGAAAGGGAGGCACTCAGCTGGGCAATGCACTCACTAAAGCAATGACCGCCATAGGGCACTGTCAGTCTTGTCGTACTTTTTGCGAACAAGCTCAGTGCGATATTTGTTTAAGTACAAAACGCCAAGACAGCGGTATATTATGTGTTGTTGAATCGCCGACTGACGTACTTGCCATCGAGCAAACAGGGCAGTATTTAGGTCTATACTTTGTATTAATGGGTCACTTATCGCCAATTGACGGTATTGGTCCTAAAGAGATTGGCTTAGATGTTTTAGAGCAAAAGCTTGCTCAAGGCGATATTAATGAGGTTATTTTAGCGACTAACCCTACGGTTGAAGGCGATACTACCGCACATTATATTGCTCAGCTTTGTCATAAATACAAAGTAGGCGCTTCACGTATTGCCCATGGTATTCCTGTGGGAGGTGAGCTTGATTTAGTAGATGGTAGAACACTTATGCATGCCTTTAGCGGCAGGCGCCTAGTTACTCAAGACTAGCTCTAAGTCACTATTTGAAAACAAATTACCAAAGCCTACATGATTAAATCATGTAGGCTTTTTCGTTTTTAAGGTAAGCTTAAAAACAATCTAATTTATTTTTGGGCTATGTCTCTAATTAGTAAGGAATACAATGAAAGATAACCAACCCTATCAAGGTGCATTACTAGGTAGTAAGCGTTTTTTACCGCTTTTTATTACGCAGTTTTTCTCAGCGATAAACGATAACGTGTATAAGCAATCAGTGCTTATTCTATTGATATTTCAGGCTGCAACGCTTGCAGATGGCGCACTTTATTCAAATATTGCTGCTGGGTTATTTATTCTTCCGTTCTTTTTATTTTCAGGGATGGCAGGGCAGCTTGCAGAAAAAACAGAAAAATCAAAATTGATTAGAATCGTAAAACTATGTGAAATCCCTATTATGGTTGTTGGGGCAGTTTCTATTTTAACGCAGTATGTGTGGCTAATGTTAGCCACCGTATTTTTAATGGGCGTGCAAAGTGCGTTTTTTGGTCCATTAAAATATTCTATTTTACCGCAGCACGTAGCACCTAATGAATTAACAAAAGCGAATGGTTTGGTTGAATCAGGCACGTTTGTGGCGATACTAATTGGTACAATTTTTGGCACTTATTATATTACTCAATCAGTAGGGCCTACGCTTATAAGTATTGCCGTATTAGTCTTGGCCGTGATGGGTTATGTGAGCAGTCGCTTTATACCCACTAGTGAAGCAAACGAGCCTAGCTTAAAATTTACCTATAATATATTCTCATCCACAAAAAATGTATTTTCAGTACTTAACTCGCAAACAGAATCGGTTGGTAAATCAGTCCTCGGGATTAGTTGGTTTTGGTTAATTGGCGCCATCGTTTTAACGTCCCTACCAAATTATGTAAAACACACAATGGGCGGCGATGAACTGGTTGTAACTAGCGCGCTTGTTGTGTTTTCACTAAGTATTGCTATTGGTTCGTTACTGTGTGAAAAGCTTTCCCGCTCTCGAATAGAATTAGGAATTGTGCCTTTTGGCGCGATCTTAATTACCTTGTTTTTATACTTACTGAGCCAAGAGCCAGCCATTAGCTCTTATTTACCTCAAAACCTTGAGTTATTGACGCTTCAGGAGCTATTAAAAACAGGCGATATGGTGTGGCACTTTGTATGGATGGCAGGCATTGGTATTGGCTCTGGTTTTTACACTGTACCGCTGTATGCGCTTATTCAACAGCGTACTGAAGAGTCGAGTCGCTCACGAGTTATAGCGGCTAACAATGTATTAAATGCACTGTTTATGGTGGGCAGTGCTGTTTTAAGTATTGTAACGCTGTCTGTTTTTCAGTGGAGTATTTCAGAGTTGCTACTGTTACTTGCCGGGCTAAACTTACTTATCTCTGTTTATATTTATACCAAAGTACCAGAGTTCTTTTTACGATTTATTATATATATTTTAGCTATTTGTATGTACAGAGTGCGTACAAAAGGTGAAAGTAATATACCTGATGCAGGCGCTGCGGTTGTCGTGTGTAATCATGTCAGCTTTGTTGATTGGATGTTTATTTTAGCCGCATCACCAAGGCCTATCCGGTTTATGGTATTTGCCCCTATTTATTATTCGCCGGCCCTACATTGGTTATTTAAAATGGCTAAGGCTATTCCCATTAACAGTGAAAAAACCAATCCAGAAGCGTTTAAAAAAGCCTTTGACGAAGTAGCTGCTGCGCTTAATAAAGGCGAACTTGTTGGTATTTTCCCTGAAGGAAAACTAACCAGTGACGGCTCAGTGGATATTTTTCGCCGTGGAATCGAGCGCATTATTGAGCGCTCACCTGTGCCCGTTATTCCTGTGCACTTAGGTGGTTTATGGGGCAGCATGTTTAGTCGTAAAGCTAAGTGGCAATTGCCTCGATTAAAATGGTCTTTGGTGTCGGTTGCAGTCGGTGCCCCGATTGCTGCTGATAAAGTAGTAGCAGATGATTTACGTGAAAAAGTATTGGCTTTAAAAGCGCTTCATTCAAAAGATAGTGACTAATTTAATGATTAACTTAATGGCTAACTCAACATCGCAAACACCTTCAGAACAACCCATTATAGTTGATGATTTTGTAGCCCCTAAGTGCGACGGGTTTATTGAAATATTATATCAAGATGACGATATTTTACTGATCAATAAACCCAGTGGACTATTAAGCTTATCAGGTAAAAATCCGCTTAATTGGGACTCAGTGCATTACCGCTTAGTAAATGGTCAAAAGGGCTTAACAGCTGCATTTGCAGAGGCTAAGTTACCGCATCGGCTAGATTTGGGCACATCGGGCATTATGATTGTTGGGTTAAACGCGATTGCGTCAAAGCACCTTAATAAGCAATTTCAAGCGCGTACTATTCAAAAGCGTTATGTAGCCATGTTAGAGGGATGCTTGGCTGTTGATGAAGGGCAAATTACTGCGCCAATTGCAAAAGATAAACTGCTTTTTCCGCGTGTTAAAATTTGCCAATCGACAGGTAAAACAGCGCTGAGTGAATATAAAGTACTTGAGCGGCTCACGCAGCCGTGCAGAACCTTAGTGCAATTTACACCTATTACTGGGCGTACCCATCAATTACGAATACACAGCCAGTTTATAGGGCACCCAATTTTAGGCTGTGATATATATAAAAGTGCGCAAAGTGAACATATGGCACGGCGGTTACAATTACATGCCAGCGATTTATATTTTAAACATCCAACAACTGGTGAAAAGATTCATATTAATTGTCCGCATTCGTTTTAAACAAATTAATGGTTCTTTGTTTTCGTTTCACCTTTTTTAAATTTTTCCCTTGAAGTTCTAACACCTCACCCCATATTAAGTGCATAACGCAGACACTTTGCAAATTGGAGATATATAAATGACTGCAGCACAAAAAGAAACATTAGGCTTTCAAACAGAAGTAAAACAATTATTAAACTTAATGATTCATTCTCTTTATTCTAATAAAGAAATATTTTTACGTGAGCTTGTGTCAAATGCATCAGACGCAGCAGACAAGTTACGCTTTTTAGCATTATCTCAAGGTGACCTTTATCAAGGTGATGCCGATTTACGTGTTCGTATTAGTGCAGATAAAGAAGCAAATACAATTACCATTTCAGATAATGGTATTGGTATGACACGTGATGAAGTAATAAGCTCATTGGGTACTATTGCAAAGTCGGGTACTGCTGAGTTTTTCAAAAACTTAACGGGTGATCAAAGTAAAGATTCACAGTTAATTGGTCAATTTGGTGTTGGTTTTTACTCAGCATTTATTGTTGCCGATTTAGTAACTGTTCGTACACGTAAAGCGGGTGAAACAACTGCTTACGAGTGGGAATCTCAAGGTGAAGGCGAATACACGCTTCAAGAAATTGAAAAAGAAGGCCGTGGTACCGACATTATTTTACATCTTCGTGATGAAGAAAAAGAATTTGCTGACGATTACCGCCTGCGCGGCATTGTTACTAAATACTCAGACCATATTTCAACACCGGTACAAATGTTTAAAGCAGAAGTACCAGAGTCTGAAGGCGAAGACGGCGAAAAAATTCCAGCAGTACCAGGTGAGTGGGAAAGTATTAACCGCGCAACTGCATTGTGGACACGCGATAAATCAGAGCTTTCTGATGAAGAATACAAAGAGTTTTACAAGCACGTAAGCCACGACTGGGAAGATCCACTTAGCTGGGCACATAATAAGGTTGAAGGTAAAACTGAATACACGAGCCTTTTATACATCCCTAAAAAAGCACCTTTTGATTTATGGAACCGTGAACGTCAAAGTGGCTTAAAACTTTACGTACAACGTGTATTTGTAATGGATGATGCTGAGCAGTTCATGCCAAGCTACCTTCGCTTTGTAAAAGGCTTACTAGATTCAAACGATTTACCACTGAACGTATCTCGTGAAATTCTACAAGACAACAAAGTAACGCAAGCTATTCGTAAAGGGTGTACATCGCGTATTATTAAAATGCTTGAGCGTATGGCTAAAAACAAAGCTGACGATTACCAAGTATTTTGGAATGAGTTTGGTCAAGTAATGAAAGAAGGCCCAGCTGAAGATGCTGCCAATAAAGAAGCTATTTGTAAGCTACTTCGTTTTTCTTCGACACACACTGATTCACAAACACAAGATGTGTCGCTTGAGCAATATGTTGAACGCATGAACGAAGGCCAAGACAAAATTTACTACGTAGTAGCTGATACATTCACCGCTGCGAAAAACTCACCGCATTTAGAGATTTTCCGCAAAAAAGGCATTGAAGTATTACTACTAAGTGACCGTGTTGACGAGTGGATGATGAGTCACCTAACTGAATTTGCTGATAAGCAACTACAGTCGATCACACGTGGTGACTTAGATTTAGGTAAGCTTGACGACGAAGAAACTAAAAAAGCGCAAGAAGAGTCTGAAAAAGAAATGGCTGGGCTTGTTGAACGTATTAAAACAGCACTAGGTGATGACGTTAAAGAAGTGCGCTTTACGCACCGCTTAACAGATTCTCCAGCATGTGTTGTAAGCGACGACAACGACATGAGCTCACAAATGCAAAAGCTAATGGAGTCTGTTGGTCAAGCAGCCCCTGAAGCAAAACCTGTGTTTGAGCTAAACCCAGAGCATCAACTTGTTAAGCACTTAAATGACGAACAAGATGAAGATAAGTTTGCGCAGTGGTCACACGTTTTACTAGATCAAGCGCTACTTGCAGAACGCGGTACACTTAAAGATCCAACAGGATTTGTTACTCGCTTAAATAAATTGATGCTTGAACTAAGTAAATAAGCAAATAGCTATTTACTCAGTTAATAAAGTATAATTTATGTACTTTAAATAAAAGGGAACGTGTGTTCCCTTTTTTAATGCCCTGTAAACACCCCAACGGCTCATCAATTAGTATAAGTTGCTTGAGTATCGGCGGCGCTTGTGGAAGAATTCAGGCTTTAAAATAAATATCCATACTAGGGGACAATAATATGCGCATTATTCTTTTGGGCGCGCCGGGTGCAGGTAAAGGTACTCAAGCTCAGTTTTTAATGGACAAATACGGTATTCCACAAATTTCTACTGGCGATATGTTACGTGCGGCAATTAAAGAAGGCACGCCACTGGGTCTAGAAGCAAAAAAAGTAATGGATGCTGGTCAACTAATTTCTGACGATATTATTATTGGTTTAGTTAAAGAGCGTATTACTAAAGCGGATTGTGAGAAAGGTTTTTTACTTGATGGCTTCCCGCGTACAATCCCGCAAGCGGATGCAATGAAAGAAAATGGCGTAGTGGTTGATCACGTTATTGAATTTGACGTGGCTGATGAAGTCATTGTTGAGCGTATGGGCGGACGTCGCGTTCATCCTGGTTCTGGTCGTGTTTACCACGTTGTTTATAATCCACCAAAAGTGGAAGGTAAAGACAACGAAACTGGCGAAGACTTAATTGTTCGCGCTGATGATACTGAAGAAACAGTACGTAAACGTTTAGGTATTTACCACGAGCAAACTATGCCATTGGTTGATTACTATCAAGCAGAAGCGGCTGCTGGTAATACTCAATACCATAAACTAGATGGTACACAAGCTGTTGAAACTGTTAGCCAACAACTTGGTGAACTTTTAGGTTAATTATAAAAGCACATTAAAAAACCGCCAATTGGCGGTTTTTTGTTTTAAGGCTATTTAGCATTGCTTAATTAGTGCTACTTAATGGACTTTACAATGTTTTAAGTTTCTCAATTACGCTGTTGTATTCTGGTTCAGTTGAAAGGCTACTAACTAACTGTTTATAAATGACGTTATGGCTTTCATCTAAAATAAAGACTGTTCGCGTTAGTAAGCCCATATCTTTAATAATCAATCCGTATTTCTGACCAAAATCACGCCAAACAGAATCTGATAACGTAGTGATTTTATCGATATTTTCAGCTTTGCAAAAACGCTTTTGAGCAAATGGTAAATCAGCACTAATTGTTAGCATAACTACACTTGGGAATTGTGAGGCTACTTTTTCATTAAAGTGCTTAGTTTGCAGGCTACAAATGCCGGTATCTAGGCTGGGTACTACACTTATTAATACAGCTTGGCCTTTATAATCCTCAAGTGTCACTGGAATAAAGTTGTCATCAACAACTTTAAAGTTTGGCGCACTATCTCCAATTGAGATACCTTGACCTAATAAAGTGACTGGTTTGCCTTGTGCGGATACTTTTCCTGCATCAAGTGTGTTTTCTGGATAGTCGGCTGCAATAGCCACAGAACAAAATGCACTCAAAGCAAAGGCAAGTGAACGTAACATAAGGTATTTCCTTTTAAATTAACGCAATGGGCGTCAGTGTATTATACTGGGCTTTAGTTACCAAGTGATTAAACCTGCTTAATAGAGTGGGTATTAGCTCTGAAATATAAAAATTGTAACTATGCTAAACTTTGATTAACATGAAGTTACAAAAGATATCTTCAATAATAAAAATAAAAACCATCATAAAATGATTTTAATGCTCATTACTGGTTTAGAAACAGAGAGATAATATGTCAACATCGGTATTAATATGTGATGACTCGAAATTAGCTAGGCGTCAGCTAGCTCGCTCATTACCTGAAGATTGGGACATTAAAGTTGAATTTGCACTTGACGGCGTTGATTGTATAAAGCAAATAAAGTTAATTGAACCAGAGATACTTTTTCTCGATTTAAACATGCCAGAAATGGACGGTTATGAAGTATTAATCGCTATGAAAGAACAGGGGCTTAATATTCTCACTGTTGTCGTCTCTGGTGATATACAACCAAGTGCACACCAAAGAGTGCTTGAGCTTGGTGCTATCGATTTTATTCAAAAACCATGTTCCCCCGAAAAACTAGCCAGCATAATTGAACACCATGGGATTAAAGATAAAGCCATGCGTGAGCGTCTCTCTCATTCGCTAGGAGAGCAAGTCGACCCTGATGTTCGGGATATATACCAAGAGCTAACTAATGTTGCTATGGGGCAGGCTGGGGATTTACTTGCACGTCTTCTTAATGTATTTGTAGAGCTACCAATTCCTAATGTGAATATTTTGGAAGTTAATGAACTCGATATGGCGCTGCAGTCTATAGATAATAACGCAGCTACATCGGGTGTGTGCCAGGGCTTTATTGGCGGTGGTATTTCGGGCGAGGCGCTATTACTTTTAAATGATTCAAGCTTTAAAGAAATAGCTTCTTTGATGAACTATGACGGCGAGTTAAACGATAAAGTTGAACTTGAGCTGCTTATGGATATTAGTAATATTTTGATAGGCGCTATTTTAACGGGTCTTTCAAAACAGCTCGATATGTCATTTAGTCAAGGGCACCCGATTGTACTTGGCCAACACAGAGATGTATCTGAGTTGGTTAAATCAAACAAGTCACGTTGGCAACGCACCCTTGCAATAGAGATTAGTTACGGTATTGAAAACCATGATATAAATTGCGACCTCATGCTGTTATTTACTGAAGATTCACTTAAAACTTTGAAATACAAAGTTGCTTACCTATTAGAAGATTAAGTTATGGCCGCTGATTTAGAAATGAATGAGATCCATTGGTTAATGGATATGTTTAATACCGTTGATGTAGGCCTTGTGGTACTCGATAGGGATTATAAGGTGTGTGTATGGAATGGTTTTATGGAAAACCATTCAGGGCTTCTACCAAGCGCAGTAAAAGATAAAGATCTATTTGATTTATTTCCTGCAATAGACGAAAAATGGTTTAGAAGTAAATCTGAGTCGGTTTTTGTTTTAAAAAACCGCTCTTTTACGATTTGGGAGCAGCAGCCATACATTTTTAGGTTTAAAAATTATCGACCTATTACTGGTAAAGCTGATTACATGTATCAAAATGCGACATTTATCCCTCTTACAAATACGATGGGCGAAGTTAGCCATATTTGTATTATTTTGTATGATGTAACAGATGTCGCGGTAAATAAAAAAGAGCTTGAAGAGTTAAACAAAAAATTAGAACAAGTAAGTCAAACAGATAGCTTAACGCAGCTTGCAAACCGTGGACATTGGGAAGGTACGCTACGCCAAGAGTTTTTAAGAGTTAAGCGAAGTGGTGGCTGTAGTACATTATTAATGTTTGATATTGATCACTTTAAAAAAATAAATGATGAATATGGCCATAGCTGTGGTGATGAATCGCTTCGTCATTTATCTAACTTACTACGTACGACGCTGCGCGAGACTGATGTTGCAGGGCGCTATGGCGGTGAAGAGTTTGCAGTGACATTACTTGATACAGACAAAGAAGGCGCTTTTGTATTTGCTGAGCGTTTAAGGGTATTGATAGAGAGTAACCCTGTTAAGTATAAACACTTTGAAATAACAATGACGGTAAGTATAGGGCTGGCTGGTAGCAGTAATGATTTTAAAAATCATGAGCGCTGGATAGAGGCTGCAGATAAAGCACTGTACCAGTCTAAAAATACAGGGCGAAATAAAGTAATAGCCTACGAAGATATAAAAAATGACGCTTAAGCGTCATTTTTTATATCCAGAATTTAGGGTTAAATAATACCGTGTTTTTTTACAATCTGCTGAGCAAATCCAATCAGTATGGAAATTGTATTGCCCTTCATTATTGTGTTGTGTGTCGAGAGTCATCTATTGGGCATTGACCAATCATTGAAACCTCACCAGAATTTGACTCTTGCTCTAGTTTTACTTTAAAGCCCCATAATCTGTAAAGATGCTTAAGCACTTCCTCGTGCGAGTTTGCTAAAGGAATATTGTTATGAGGTACATAGCGTAGGGTTAATGAACGGTCACCTCTAATATCAACATCATACACTTGAATGTTAGGCTCATGATTACTTAAATTGTACTGCGCTGAGAGTGCTTCTCTCACTGCCTTATAGCCGTTGTCGTTATGTATTGCGCCAATTTCTAGATGGGGATTATTAGTATGGTCAATAATAGTAAATAATTTAAAATCACGAATTAACTTAGGCGATAAAAACTGGCTAATAAAACTTTCATCTTTAAAGTTTTCCATTGCAAAATGCAGTGTATCTAGCCAGTTACTACCTGCATATTCAGGAAACCAGCGTTTATCTTCTTCAGTTGGGTGTTCACATATTCTGCGAATATCAACCATCATATTAAAGCCTAAAGCATATGGGTTAATGCCTGAATAATACTTACTGTTATAAGGTGGCTGATAAACTACGTTGGTGTGGCTTTGTAAAAACTCTAACATGAAAGAGTCGGTGAGCTTTCCCTCATCATATAAGTGATTAAGGATGGTGTAATGCCAAAAAGTTGCCCAGCCTTCGTTCATTACTTGAGTTTGCTTTTGTGGGTAAAAGTATTGCGAAATTTTACGAACAATACGTATCACTTCACGTTGCCAAGAATCGAGTAATGGGGCATTTTTTTCAATAAAATACAAAATATTTTCTTGAGGTTCAGAAGGGAAATGGCGAACTTTCTTTTTGGTTTCTTGCTGTTGCTCAGGAATAGTTCGCCATAATTCGTTTACTTGCGATTGAAGGTAGTCTTCGCGCTCTTGTTGGCGTTTTTGCTCTTCAAATAGCGATATTTGTTGTGGACGTTTGTAGCGATCGACCCCGTAATTCATTAATGCATGACATGAGTCGAGTAGGGCTTCTACTTGTGTAATACCATGCTTTTCTTCACAGCGGCTTATGTAGTTTTTAGCAAATACCAAGTAATCAATAATTGAACCTGCATCGGTCCAGGTTTTAAATAAGTAATTACCTTTAAAAAATGAGTTATGTCCGTAACACGCATGTGCCATTACAAGCGCTTGCATAGGTAGGGTGTTTTCTTCCATTAAGTACGCAATACAAGGGTCTGAATTTATCACTATTTCGTAAGCGAGACCCATTTGTCCGCGCTTATAATTTTGCTCTGTTTGAATGAACTTTTTACCGTACGACCAATGACTGTAGCCAATAGGCATACCAACGCTTGAATAAGCATCCATCATTTGCTCTGCGGTTATCACTTCAATTTGATTAGGGTAGGTGTCTAACCTGTAGTGAGCTGCAACACGGGCAATTTCACCTTGGTACTCATCTAATAAATCAAAGGTCCAATCTGGGCCATCACTCAATCGTTTATCATTCATAATGTTACCTCGCTTTAGGCTATGCAGAGTTTTGCTGTTGACGACCTTTTTTAAATAGCTCCCTAAAAATTGGGTAAATATCTTCAACGCTTTGGATATGCTGTATAGCGAAATTATTATGGCTGTGTGTTATAGATTCATATTCGCGCCATAGACTTTGATGAGCACGAGTGGTTATTTCAATATAAGCAAAATAGCGTACTGCGCTTAAGAGCTTATTACGTAATATTTCACCACACTGCGGGGTGTCGTCCGCCCAGTTATCGCCATCAGAGGCTTGTGCGGCGTATACATTCCATTCATTTGCGTGATAACGCTCTTTTATTATTTCGTTCATTAATTTAAGAGCGCTCGAAACAATGGTACCGCCAGTTTCTTGGGAGTAAAAAAACTCTTGTTCGTCTACTTCTTTAGCTTGTGTGTGGTGGCGAATATAAACAACTTCTATGTCTTTATAGCTGCGTGTTAAAAATTGATAGAGCAAAATATAAAAACGCTTTGCCATGTCTTTTGTTGGCTGATCCATTGAGCCTGACACATCCATAATACAAAACATCACCGCTTTGCTGGTGGGGTGAGGGCGCTTTTCGTAATTACGAAAACGTAAATCGTAGTTATCAATAAATGGAACCGACTTAATTTGCACTTTTAATGCTGCAATTTCTTTTTGTAATAAAGCAATTGCCGCTTTATCGTTATGTGGACCAGCAAGCAGCAGAGCAAGTTGTTCTTCGAGCTCTTTTAAACGGCGTTTTTTACCTGCACTCATGGCAACACGCCGTGCAAGCGAGCCTTGAAGAGAGCGTACAATGTCAATATTACTTGGCATGCCGTCGCTACAAAAACCTGCGCGATGGGTTTTCATTTGCACTAACTTATCAAGCTGGTTCTCTTGTAAGTTAGGAAGTTCTAGATCTTCAAACAGTAAATCAAGGTATTCATCTTTTGATATTGAAAATACAAACTCATCTTGTCCCTCGCCCGAATCGCTGGCGTCACCTTCACCGGCACCACCGCCTTGTCCGCCTTTAGGGCGCTCAATTTTATCACCTGTAGAAAACTGATCGTTACCAGGGTGAATTTGTTCTCTATTCCCGCCTTGCCCTTGATGAAATATAGGTTCGCTGATATCGCGTTGTGGAATAGAAATACTCTCACCAGAGCTTGAATCGGTAACGCTGCGTTTGTTAATCGCATCTGAAACCGCTTCTTTAATTTGTTTTTTATAGCGCCTAATAAAGCGCTGGCGATTAAGCGTACTTTTATTTTTTCCGTTTAAACGCCTATCTATAAAATGCGCCATATTGACCTCCTAAATACTACGACTATGAAGGTTATTGCGATTTTCTAACCCGTAAATACCACTCAGAAAGCAAGCGAACTTGTTTTTGTGTATAGCCTTTTTCGACCATACGGTTCACAAAGTCTTCGTGCTTTTGCTGATCCTCTGCAGACGTTTTAGTATTAAACGAAATAACAGGGAGTAAATCTTCGGTATTTGAGAACATTTTTTTCTCAATCACCGTGCGTAGTTTTTCGTAGCTTGTCCATAGTGGGTTTTTACCGTTGTTGTGTGCGCGGGCACGCAGTACAAAGTTCACTATTTCATTACGAAAATCTTTAGGATTAGAAATACCCGCTGGCTTTTCTATTTTTTCAAGTTCAGCGTTTAGCGCTGCGCGGTCAAATAGCTGTCCTGTATCGGGGTCGCGATATTCTTGGTCTTGTATCCAAAAATCTGCATAAATAACATAACGGTCAAAAATATTTTGTCCGTATTCTGAGTACGATTCTAGATAAGCGGTTTGCAGTTCTTTACCTATAAACTCGACATATTGTGGAATTAAATAGCCTTTTAAAAAGCTTAAATAACGCTCTTCTATTTCACTTGAAAATTGCTCGCGCTCTATCTGTTGCTCAAGCACATAGAACAAATGCACCGGATTTGCAGCAACCTCAGTGGTATCAAAGTTAAACACTCGGGACAAAATTTTAAACGCAAAGCGGGTAGAGAGCCCCGTCATACCTTCATCAACCCCTGCGTAATCACGATACTCTTGATACGATTTTGCTTTAGGGTCGGTATCTTTTAGAGTTTCGCCATCGTATACCCGCATTTTAGAATAGATACTTGAATTTTCTGGCTCTTTTAAACGTGATAGCGTCGTAAATTGCGCCAATGTTTTAAGTGTACCCGGTGCACATGGCGCGTTGTATAGCTCGCTGTGCTCAAGTAATTTGTCGTAAATTTTAATTTCTTCAGTTACACGTAAGCAATAAGGGACTTTCACAATATAAACACGGTCTAAAAATGCTTCGTTGTTTTTATTGTTTTTAAAGGTTTGCCACTCAGACTCATTCGAGTGAGCGAGGATCATGCCATTAAAGGGCAGGGCACTAATGCCTTCTGTGCCGTTATAGTTACCTTCTTGGGTTGCGGTAAGTAAAGGGTGCAGCACTTTAATAGGCGCTTTAAACATTTCTACAAATTCCATCAGCCCTTGGTTAGCTAAACACAAAGAGCCAGAGTAGGCGTATGCATCAGGATCGTTTTGGGCAAAGTGCTCAAGCTGGCGAATATCGACCTTACCAACCAGTGCTGAAATATCTTGGTTGTTTTCATCTCCTGGTTCGGTTTTGGCAATGCCTATTTGGTTTAAAATAGAAGGGTAGCGTTTAACCACTCTAAACTGGCTAATATCACCATTGAACTCTTTTAAGCGTTTGCCAGCCCAAGGCGACATAATGGTTTTTAAGTAGCGCGGTTTAATACCGTATTCTTTGCTGAGTACGTCTGCATCTTCGATAGGATCAAACAAGGAGAGGGGGTGGTCGTTTACAGGAGACCCTTTAATTGAATAAATAGGCACTTGTTGCATTAAATACTTTAGTTTTTCAGCAATGGATGATTTACCCCCACCAACAGGTCCAAGTAAATAAAGCACTTGTTTGCATTCTTCTAGCCCCTGAGCCGCATGTTTTAAATAAGAGACTATTTGCTCAATGGCGTCTTCCATACCATAAAAATCAGCAAAGGCAGGGTAGCGCGCAACTACTCTATTTGAAAATAATCGACTTAGTCGTGCATCCGTTGCGGTATCTACCATGTGTGGTTCGCCAATTGCCATGAGTAGGCGTTCTGGTGCGCTGGCGTAGGCAGACTTATCGGTTTTACAAATCTCAAGAAATTCAGCGATACTGTATTCTTCTTCCTGTGCCGCTTCGTATCGTGCTTGGTAATGCTCAAAAATCGTCATAATAACCTCCGAAACCCGCTGTAAAAAGGTGCTTACCTTTTAAAGTCTAGTCACGAATGTGTATTTTTGTGCAATAAAATTAAAAATTTAAGTGAAAAAAGATCATGTTACTAAAAGTGTTTTATTAGATGATGAGGCGCTTAGGTGTGATAAACAATAAACAAAAAAAGACGCCTAAGCGTCTTTTTTACATTAGCGTTTAAAGGCTAATTAAGCGAAGTTAGCGTTCGCGAATTCCCAGTTAACAAGCGACCAAAAACCTTTAAGGTAATCTGGACGAACGTTACGGTAATCGATGTAGTAAGCGTGTTCCCATAAATCCACTGTAAGGATTGGAGTAACGCCATCATCAGTTAATGGTGTAGCAGCGTTAGATGTATTAACGATGTCTAGTGAACCATCAGCAAGCTTAACTAACCACGTCCAGCTTGAACCAAAGTTATTTACTGCTTTGTCATTTAATGCATCTTTAAACGCATCAAAAGAACCCCATTTAGCGTTGATTGCATCAGCAACTGCGCCAGTAGGCTCGCCGCCGCCGTTTGGAGATAAGCTGTTCCAGTAAAAAGTATGGTTCCAGATTTGTGCTGCGTTGTTAAATACGCCGCCTTCTGATGAACATACGATCTCTTCTAGAGATTTGTTTTCAAACTCAGTACCAGGGATTAAACCATTAAGCTTAACCACGTATGTGTTGTGGTGTTTGCCATGGTGAAACTCTAGCGTTTCTTTTGAAATATGTGGCTCAAGTGCGTCGATTGCATATGGTAGTGACGGTAGTTCAAATGCCATTTTTTTATCTCCATCTTCTTTGGTTGATAGTCCATTTGGTAATACGTAATGCCTGTTGAAACAGAGCAGTTACCTATACCAAGCGGTAATATAGTGTTACTATAATTGTTGAGTATTTTACTCAAGTTTAAGCAAACAGCAATGCTATTGCGAAAGACTATTTCAATTGCGGCTTTATTTGCCCATTTTAAGTTATATATTTGTGGTCACGATGAGTTATTTTCAAGACCTAAATATATTTAGCTATCGTTACTTTGAGGTTGTAGATGGAAACCATTGATAAAATTAAACAGCAAATTTCAGAAAATCCAATAATCCTTTTCATGAAAGGGTCACCAAAATTACCAAATTGTGGTTTTTCTTCACAAGCATCGCAAGCGTTAATGTCATGTGGTGAACCATTTGCATACGTTGATATTTTACTTAATCCAGACATTCGTGCTGAGCTTCCAGCATACGCAAATTGGCCAACATTCCCACAACTTTGGGTAGATGGCGAATTAGTTGGTGGTTGTGACATTATTATCGAAATGTTTCAACGCGGTGAATTACAGCCGTTAATTACAGAAACTGCTGCTAAATATAAAGAAGCTGACGCAGAGTAATTTATTACTCAACCTGAACTCAGCTTATTAAGCTCTTTAAACACAAAGCCACTTTTTAAGCTGTCTCTTGATCACAAGTCTGACTCAAGAGATTTTGCTAAATCGTAGCCTTCCAGGATGGCTTGTAACTTAAGCCATCCTTGCCATAACACTTTCACAGATGCACGCCCTGTGCGCTTG
>NZ_JACJFA010000026.1:0-45546 GCF_014164345.1 Pseudoalteromonas sp. SG43-5 | reverse complement strand
TAGTGAAACGAAACAGCGCCGATGATAGTGTAGCATTTGCTATGTGAAAGTAGGACATTACCAGGCTTCAAATTGTAGAGAGCCCGACTAGAAATAGTCGGGCTTTTTTACGTCTGCAGAAAAGTGATTCAGGGATTCCTCTAGAGCGAAGGACTTCTTAGTAAATCATTTATATCAATCAGCAATAATATTTAATCCATTTGAGGGATTAAATCTGACCCTAACTGCGTTAAAAACCTCAAATATGAAACAACTGGATAACGAATTTTTGTCCTTCTTTTATCGACTCCGCTTAGTTATTGCTCTAATCTCAATTTATGATCTGTTCAATTATGTAGTTTATAAAATGTGACAGAGTTCGTTTAGGTAAAATTAGAATAATAAGGGCTTAATCATGAGTAAAGTTGAAAACCACCCGCATGGTGTTTTTTGTTGGTCAGAGCTTTGTACGCACAATTGGAAAGACGGTAAGGCGTTTTATACATCATTATTTGATTGGGGGCATGACGATCAGCCTATTGGGGAGGACATATATTACACCATGCTACAAAAGCAAGGTGATGATATAGCCGCTATGTAAGAAATGCCAAAAGAGCAAATTAGTGCAGGGATCCCAAGTTATTGGTTGGCTTTTATTGTAGTCAATGAGCATTTAATTACTGGCATGCTTGAAATAACAATTGATTAGCCTGAAGATATCTCTGATCATTGGATGATTTATTTGGTAGTAAAGTGTTGCAATGCAGCAATAAGTAAAGCTATTAGCTTAGGTGTGTAAGTGTGTCCGCCTAAGCTGATATTCCCGCGATCTGCTAGGCATCGTATTTTCAGTAATAAAAGCTTTTTATAATTAATAAGAAAACATAAATGTCTATTTAGTTATTAGTATCAGTAATTTAATAAGAGATTTGATATTGACAGTCTTTTTTTTTGTTGTAGTATTCACGCTGGATTCAGGTACAACAAAGGAAATGCGATGAAATCTATAACACTTACATTCTCATTAATATTCACCCTCTCTGGTTGCGCTAGCATAATGACATCAGATGAGCAGTCAATTGAAGTCATAACAACTAATGGTAAAGCTGTAGATGTTAATATTGATGGAAATAGTATTAAAACACCTGGTTCTATAAGAGTGGTTCGAGATGGAAGAAATAAAGTCCTTAGGACAACTGCACAAGGTTGTGATTCAGCCACAATAGTAGATAAGTCGGTTACCCCCGTATTTTTTGGTAACATAGTTTTAGGGGGGCTATTAGGCTCCACAACAGATTCTTCAACAGGGAAAATGTGGGATTATGAAGAAAAAGTAACAATACAATGCTCTAATTAATATGATTAGATATATAAGCTGTTTTTTAACAGCTTTTTTTTATTTTACTACAATTCCTTCACAATCTATTGCAAGTGAAGAGGAAAGCTTCAAAAAGCTATCTCAAACTATGCTATGGAGGCAACTACTTCACCTCGATAAGAATAAAAATCCACAAATAACAGATCCTAACTTTTTGCTTTCAAATAATAACGGTAAGTTTTCTTTAGCCAAGGAGGCCAGCTATACTTTTTCCTTGATGAAAAAAAGCTTACCCGATGCTTATTGTCGCTTTCCAGCGAGAGTAACTTATATATCAGATTTCCTGGATATAAAACTACCAGAAAACATTCAGGATAATTGTCCTTATTTACAAGAATATACTAGGTCAGTTCCTTTTGACTATATTGAATTGGTTTTTGCCTCTGAAGTTGTCTCGTCAGCTACGAGTATGATGGGTCATGTTTTTTTGAAGGCAGGAGGCTTGAACTTCAATGACAGTTATGTAGAACACTCTCTCGCTTATTATACTGAAATAAAAACACTAAACCCTGTAGCTTTAGTATCAGAAAGTTTATATACAGGGATGCCAGGTTTTTTTTCCATAAAGCCTTTTAAAAATGATTTATCAAAATATAAAGATAAAGAGCAACGTAATTTATGGAGGTTTAAATTAAAAGCAGATAAAGCTAAGCTAAATTTTTTACAGCTGCATTTGTGGGAATTAAAAGGGTTAAGTTTAACTTACCTTTTTCAGTCTTATAATTGCGCAACAATGACTTTAGAACTAATTTCATTGTTAGGTGAAAGCATACTAGAAGAAAAAGGATTAATTGTTACTCCTACCGATGTAGTTAAAGCAGCACAAAAACATAATTTAATTGAATCCACTAATGTTGAAATTTCAGATTTATGGAAGGCTCACATGCTTTCAAAGGAATTAACAGCTAGGCAGAGGAGGAATATAGATGAAATTATAAAAAAAGATGAGGAAATAGATAAAAAAACACCTCTAAGTGCATTAGAAATAGAGTATTTTTTACTTAATTTAGAAAGAGATGCCACTCGAAAGAATAAACAAGAAAAAATAGACTATTATACTGAACAGAAAAAGAGCTATATCATTGATGTAGCAAGCTTCAAAAGCCCAGTGTTTACACCCCAAGACTCTTCTTTTACTTTGAAGCTATTAGGTAACAACAGAAATCTTTTTGAGACAAAGGCCGTTAAAATTGGGTATCTTCCCGCAGGTCATTTTTTGAGAAGTGATAATAGGCAATATCTATCCGAGTCAGAATTGTTATTAGGGTATACATCACTCTCTATTGACTTGGATGATAATAAACTTGATCTTGATGAATTTACTCTGTACGGCGTAAAATCTTTATCTTCTAGCCTAGATATGTTTCCAACTCTATCTAGCGAGCTTTATATAGGTTATAGACCTCAGAAGAGTAATTATTTAATCGAAAAATCAGCTTTTGAACTTTCTGGAATGCTTGGTAAAACCTACAGGTTACAAGATGATATAATGCTATTTTGGCTTGTTGGTGGCGGCGTTAGTGGGAATCTAGGAAGTAGTAATATTTTTTCAGCTTTTAAGGTTGGCAGCATTATTAATCTAGTTTCAGATTTAAAGTTCAACTTTGAATACGTGGGGCAGAGCAAGCCTTTGGGTGAAGGTCTCACTATAAAATACTATAATGCATCGTTGACATGGCTTAAATCTAAAGAGATATCAATTGGGGTTAATTTTAGTCACTCGGAAAATAATAGCAACTTATCTAAAGCTGAACTCGAGGTATCTTATTATTTTTGATTCCTTATCCAAGAAGTATACAAGAACCTTTGACTGCAGTTTTTTGACAAAAATATTGCTATAATGTTTGATAATTTAATAGTCAGAAAGTGCAGAGAACGCAATGGAATTTGAACAAGATAGTAATTTAACCCTCCCTTTATTTCTATTAGATGAATCATTAAGTAATAGAGACTTAGAGCAGCCTGATTTTGAAATATCAATTGGACTTGATGATGAGTTACTTGCTCAAATTTGCCAGAACCCAAGTGAAGATAGCAGTGTCGCTATTACTTTTAGCGGTTATGAGTTGCTTATAACTAATCCTCTGTACTTAGCTATATTAGATCAAGAGCACGATGCGCAGATAACATTAACGCATGGCCCTCTTTTAAGTATTGTTTTGAATACTGAAGGTCAGAATACATTCGTTTCTCCTCAAATGGATATGATGCCCACCTTTGATTTAGGTGATGAGGACGACGAATGAGAAAAATACTAATAAGTACGATAGTACTCATTATTTTAAGTGGTTGTGCATATTTGGGAAATGCTCACTACGATGATCTTTTTGGACCTGAACAAACACAAGAGAGAATGGTGCCTCATACAACAGGTGCTGGTGCTGATTTCTTACAAAATGTAAAACCTGTACTCGATACCCGCTGCGTCGTTTGTCATGGTTGTTACGACGCACCATGTCAACTGAAGCTCTCATCCCCTGAAGGTATTGACCGAGGTTTGAGTAAAGAGCTCGTTTACGATGGAACTCGTTTATTGGCAACGACCCCAAGCCGTTTATTATTTGATGCAACTAACACTCAGCAATGGCGAGAAAAAAATTTTACGCCAGTACTAAATGAGCGCGTACAAAGTGAAGAAGCTAACTTAGCAGGCAGTGTGTTATTTAATAGCTTAGTGTTAAAGCAAAGCCATGAATTGCCAGTAAATGAAGTGTTAGGTGATGAGTTTGACTTTTCGTTAGCGCGTTCGCAAACCTGCGCAACAATGGGTGAGTTCGATCGATTGGCAAGTGATCAACCTCATAGCGGCATGCCTTATGGTTTACCTGGTGTTTCGCGTGAAGAGTTTAATCACTTACAGAGCTGGCTTAAAGGTGGTGGTAAAATGTCACATATTCAGCCACCAAGTAAATATGATCAGAATAAAATAGCGGGCTGGGAAGCATTTTTAAATCAAGATAGCTTAAAGTATCAGTTATCAGCACGGTATATTTATGAGCATTGGTTTTTAGCACATATTTATTTTACTTCAGAAAACCCACAAAGCTTTTTCAAACTAGTTCGCTCAAGTACGCCTCCTGGTGAGGAAATAAAGTTAATTAACACGCGTCGCCCATACGATGACCCTAAAGTTAGCCGTGTTTATTATCGTTTTATGCAAGAGCGTACAACCATACTTTCTAAAACACATTTACCTCTTGAGCTTAATGAAGCTAAATTACTGCGTTTATATGAGCAGTTTATTGCGCCAGATTATACGGTTACGCAAATGCCGAGTTATGAGGCTAAGGCAGCATCTAACCCTTTTAAAACTTTCGAAGTTATTCCAATTAATTCTAAGTATCAATTTATGCTTGATGAGGCAGAGTTAATTATTATGGGCTTTATAAAAGGGCCTGTTTGTCGTGGTCAGATTGCTTTAAATGTTATAAACGATCATTTTTGGGTGGCTTTTGCTGATCCTAATAAAGTAGCGACTCCGGCTGTAGGGGAAATGCTAATGCAACATGAAGAGGCATTAGAACTTCCTGCCGCTGAGGAAAGTAATGCCTTACCCATTTCTAGCTGGGTTAAATATTCAGTTCGCGAGAAAAAGTATTTACAGGCGAAAGTTGAGCTTGCTAACAAAATGTTCAAAGGTGGTGAGCACCTTACAACAGACTTACTTTGGAAAGGTGATGGGCATAATAAAAATGCGGCACTAACTATTTTCCGCCATTTTGATAGTGCAACTGTAGTTAAAGGTTTTATTGGTCAAGAGCCTAAAACCACCTGGATATTAGATTATGCTTTGTTTGAGCGTATTCACTATTTGCTTGTAGCAGGCTTTGATGTGTACGGAAATATAGGCCATCAATTAGTGACACGCCTATATATGGATTTTTTACGTTTAGAGGGAGAGCAAAACTTTTTAGCATTGTTACCTGAGGCTAAACGTAATCAAATTAAAAAGCAGTGGTATCGTAATTCACCACCTGACTTATCTAAGTTCTTTAAAAATAACCGAGAATTTAGTCAGCCAAGTGGTATTAACTATAAAACTGATGATCCACAGCATGAGCTATATACTTTGATGAAAGAAGCCTTAGCGCCAGTTTTAAGTGAAAGATACAACTACACTGAAGTACCAAAGCCGTTAAATGTAGTAAGTAATATGCCAGCAAAAGCGGTAAACTTGTTACCCCAGCTTTCTTTTGTACTTGTAAAGCAAAAAGATAATAGTCATAAGGGCTACACTATTATTCATCATAATGCGCACTACAATATATCTAGTTTATTAAACGAAGATGGCCAACGTGCTTATGATGAAGATACCGCGACTATTGTTCCTGGCTTTATCGGTGATTACCCAGCAGCTATTTGGTATTTAAATAACGAGCAGCAAGTAAATGCTTTTGCCGAGCAATTGCCTATGATGCAAATAGAAGCCGATTATGGTGCTTTGAAATCTAAGTTTGGTATTCGACGTACTCATCCACAGTTTTGGCAATACAGCGATATATTGCACGATACAGCTAAAAAGTATCGTGGGATAGAATATGGAATGTTCGATTATAATCGATTAGAGAATCGCTAATATAATTTTACTACTATGGCCCAGCTTGATGCTGGGCTTTTTTATTGGGTATTAATAATTCGCTTAATTATTTTGACTGATTCTTCGTTTTAAAAAATTAGTCTACACTTATATAAAAAAACTGGTTTATACATGTTCAATATTATTAAAAGCGTGAGAACACGTTACCGATGGGCACTAATTGCAATAGCGCTATTAATAAGTGGCTCTGCTTTATTAATGCAGCATAGTTTTTCTGTTCAAAAGTTTGATGCAAAAATTATTAACATCGCTGGTAGCCAGCGTATGCTCTCACAGAAAATTGCTTGGCACAGTAATGCTATGCTTAACATCAGTAATTACTCGCCCGCTCATACTGAGTCACTTGAAAAGTCCCTCAATACATTTAAAAAGTCCCATCAAATATTATTAACTAAAAACTCTGATGACGAATACATTTACTTAAATCCAGCGTTAGTAGACTTATATTTTGGTGAAACGATTGGGTTAGATAAAGCGGTATTTGACTATATAGAACAAACAGAGCGGCTTTTGTATCAGCAAGGAGAGATAAACCACTCAGTATTTTCTATAAAGCATGTTGAAACGTTATTAACAAAGCTTGATAAGGCAGTGAGCTTATTTGAATCTCAAGCTGTTAAAAAAGTAAATTGGGTCGCCAACCTAGAGATACTATGCTGGTTATTGGCAATGACATTATTACTTATTGAGTTAAGATTTGTTTTTATACCAATGGAAAAAGAGGTTTCAGACACGCTTTTAGAGCTACAAAAACAAAAAGATTTTGTTTATCAAACAAGTCAAAATAAAGAACATTTTATTGCCAGAGCTAGTCACGAATTTAGAACACCTTTGCAGGGACTTATTACGTCTATTGAGGAGCTAGAGGTTTCTGATAAACAGCAAAGCGTTAAAACCCAAGCTAACTATTGCGCGCTTAGGTTAATAGCCATATTAGATGAATTACAAGACTTGCAGGCTTTAAGTGCAGGTAAATGGGTACCGCATTTAAATGATGAAAACCTTTTAGAGTCGTGTAATAAAGTAGTAATAGCTTACAAGCATGCGTGTAAGCAAAAAGGCCTAAAACTAGTTAGCTCTTTAGATGAATCGTTAAATTGTGTATGTAAATTGGATCATCAACGTTTGCAGCACACACTTACAGAATTAATTAGTAATGCAATTAAGTTTACACAAAAAGGTGAAATTACTGTTTCAGCTAAGCTTTTAAATGATGAATTTCATTTAACAGTGAGTGACACTGGCAGTGGCTTTTCGAAGAATATTACCAGTCTTGAATTTGACTCATTTAAACAAACCAATCACTTTCAAGGGTTGAGAACAGGCCTAACCCGGGTTCAATACGTTGTAAAAGCACTGCATGGTGAAATTACTTTTACAAATAATAAAACTCATGGTGCTTTGGTGTCTTTGTATTTACCAGTGGCAATAAGTAAAGCCCTCCCAACACCTCTTAAAGTAAACAACAAGCTAACGTGTTTAGTCGTTGAAGATAACCCATTAAACACTATGTTATTAACCCGCATACTTAGTTTATTAGGTTTAAGCTATGATTGCGCAGAAAATGGTAAAGTCGCGTGTGATATGGTGAGTGAAAATCAGTACGATATTGTTTTTATGGATCTAAATATGCCAGTAATGGATGGGTTTGAGGCGATTAAAAGAATACGTTCCGATCTTAATAAAGTAATGCCAATTATTGTTATAACAGCAAATACCTCACAAAATGATATAGAGCGAGTTTATGAATACGGAGCTAACCTCCATATTCATAAGCCAATAAGCCAGCAAGCAATTAAAGACGCATTAAATAGTATTAGCGTTGTTAGTGAAATAAATTAATTTTGCGGATAACAAGCTTGCTAAGCACTTTTAATATACGTTAACTTGCTGTTTTTAAGGTTTATTAGGAAAAGTTAGTGCAGTCAATTACGCTTGAGCAATTTAATGGTTACTTACAAGGGCAAGGTAAAAGCCGTTACGATATATGCAACCTAGATTGGCAAGTAAACCTAGGAGAACATTGGTTACTTTTAGGTGCTAATGGAGCTGGTAAATCTGCTCTGACAGCTGCGTTAATCGGTGAGGCTAAGTGTGAAAGTGGTAAGCGTATAAGTAGTATTAATAAGCTTATGCTTGTGTCTTCAGATTCTCATAAACAGTTACTAGCTCAAGAATTAGAGCATGAAAAGCACACCCTCGTTAAAGACCTTATTTTTACAGGGCATAGTAATAATGATGAATTATTAGCGCAGCTAATAGAGTTATTTAAATTTAGCTCATTACTAAATAGGCATTTTAGAGACCTTTCAACGGGTGAAACTCGTAAACTCCTACTTATAAAAGCACTCAGCTCCCATAGTAAGTTAGTCGTGCTTGACGAGCCTTTTGATGGGCTCGACGTACAATCGTGCCAGCAACTTAATAAAATACTCATAGAGCTTAGCCAAACAATTACTTTTGTTTTTGTACTAAACCGCCTAGACGAAATCCCTTCATTCATTACTCACTATGGCTATGTAAACCAAGGTTGCTTGTTACATACTTTGGCAAAGCCAGACAGTGAGCAATTGAGTGACTTACTAAAACTACTTCATTTAGAACATACCTCATTGGATGTGCCATCTCCTGATACCGAACAAGAGCAAAAGGCATTCACTGGTAATACCTTAGTTAAATTGAGTAATGCTAAAGTTAGTTATAGTGATGTAAGTATATTCAAAAATCTCAATTGGACTATAAAAAAGCATCAGCATTGGCAGCTTAGTGGAGCGAACGGTTCAGGCAAAACATGCCTATTAAATTTAATAACAGGTGATAACCCACAGTGTTATAACAATGACATTGAAGTGTTCGGTTTTAAACGCGGAACCGGGGAGAGTATTTGGGATATAAAACAGCATATTGGTTTTATATCTAACGCGCTACATATGGATTACCGCGTAAGTATATCGGCTTTAAATACTGTTATTTCAGGATTTTACGACAGCATAGGTTTATATCAAAAACCGAGCGACGCACAAATTAATATTGCTAAGCAGTGGCTGGCATTTATTGGTTTAAGTGATAAACAAAATACCTCATTCACCCAGCTATCGTACGGCGATCAGCGTATGTTATTAATTGTGCGGGCTATGGTAAAACATCCAACGTTACTTATTTTAGATGAACCTTGCTTAGGCTTAGATGAAGCAAATAGGCAACGTGTACTGCTACTAATAGAGAAAATTTGTGCTGCCAATACAAGTACAGTGATTTATGTAAATCATCATGCGGCAGACAAAATTAAAGGAATAGAGAATTACTTAAAAATGGAAGACTTTCATTAAAAGCTTAGAGAAAGGTTGAGCGAGAATTCACTCAACCCATTTTTATTTTAAAGACGAGTAACGCTAAAGCCTTTATCTCGAAGTTGTTTAAGTAACCCGTGTTTTTCAGGTAAATGCAAAGCGCCTACAGCAATAAATAGCTGCTCGTTTGCTAAACGCGGTGTGAGTTGTTTAACCCAATTATTATTGCGGTTAGTTAGCATTACTTGCTCGCTAATTTCACCGTAATTACTGTCATCAAAACTCATGTTGTAGTAATCGGTTAGTGTATCCATGTCACCGCTTTTCCAGGCATTAACTAACTTGATAAAGTAAGTATTAATATCGGCTAGTTGCTCAAAAGTTTCTTCAATCATTTCATTGCTTAATAGCGCCATACCATCAAACATTTGTAGTTGTTGTTCTAGGGTTTCAAGCTCGCCAATTTTAATATTATGCTCTTTAGCATAACTAAGCACTTGCTTGTCTATGCCGGTTTTATCTGAATATCCTGCATTTTGAAATTCAATTTGCATCATAGTCACCATAACAGCCCAGGGCTTTAAGCCATTAAACATAGCAATATCAATCGACTTTTTAGTAAAGTAATCTTTTAGCTTGGTATAATTTTGCTTTGAAAGCTCAGTTTGCAGTGTTTTACCGTTCCTTAGCATCATAAATGGCATTGAACGCTGCTGCATTTCAAGTGGAGTAAGTTTGCTTATATCAACTTCAACAATCACTTCTTTGCTTGCACTAATTGCATCGGTTACATTTTTAGGTAAGCCTTTCATGCTGGCATCACCAACGTGTACAGTGCCAAATAGGTAAGAGCTAACGCCATTTTTTTCTATTTTATATAAGGCAGGAGCTGCATAGCTGTTCAGGCTAAATGTTATAAGTAACGCCACAATAAAAAAGTGGCTAATACGGGTAAGAGCATTCATGGTTTGTCCTTAAAATCTCAAAATTAGTAGTGTAAATACTAACCTAAATTTACTTCAGAGGTAACGTTAATATAAACGTTAACGTATTGTTTTCGGTATTACTGGCCGTAATAGTAAAGCCATTTAAGTTACATAAGCTCTGTACAATTGATAATCCTAAACCATGGCGCTGATTATTAGTTCTAGATGAATCTAGCTGATAGAGCGGGTCAAAAATAGCAATTAGCTGTTCATTACTTAGTGGTTTATTTACTTTGTTACTAACAGAGATGGTCATGTTTGTGCTGTTATTTACGGCAGTTAATTTAATTGGCCCCTCAGGAAGTCCATAAAATAGTGCGTTATCGATTAAGTTACATAAAATGGTATTTAAACTAAATTCGTCAGCATTAAGTGTAAACTTGTCAGTTATCTCATTATTTAAACGCGTTTTGATACTTGGATGCTTAAAGGTCAGCTCATCAATAATTTGATTTACTAAGTTATTTAGCATGATATTTTGTGCATTCAATTGCATAGCACTACTACTTGAGCGCTGCAATAATAAGAGGTTGCTAACAATTGTTTTCATACGCTGTGAAATATTAAGCACATCACTGGTATAGGTGTCGCTAATGCGTTTATCGTCAGGGTAGCGAATAGCCACCTCTGAGAGGCTTATTAGTTCAGCTATTGGGGTTTTAAGCTCGTGTGCAATGTCGCTTGTTAGGCGTTTTTCATTACTATAGAGTTGCTGATTAACGGTAATAAACTTATTTAGCTCGTTACGTATAGGTTCTATTTCTTCTACTTTAAAGTCGCTTTCTATTGTTTGCGCAACACCGGTAATATCGAGTAACTTAATTTGATCGTTTAAGTTGTGTAGTGGGTGCAGGCCTTTATTTACAATACGTGTCACTAAATAGCGCACACCAAACACACCAAGTACACAGGTTAAAATAAAGACCACATCAATAATTATCAGTACTTTATTAAGTTCGGCTGTCGGCGCTGCAATCGCAAGAGTCATGGTATTAAAAACAGCAGAGTGAGTGGGATTTCTATCATCTTTTTGGGCTACAAAGTGACTTATAAGTGCGCGACCATCACGCCCGTTAGGAAGCTCGTAATCTATAATTTTAGATTCGTTTATCGGCATTTCTAAAAAAGGCAGGTTAGCATTTTCATAAAGCGCTAATGAGTCCGAGCGTTCAAACACATCACGGCCATGCCATAATTGGTAAAACTCCGTGGCATCGGCTGCTTCATACTCCGACATAAACTCGCCAGCAAAATCAAATTCAACCACGTTGTTGTCATCTTCAACTAAGGTTTTTAAGTAGTTAGCTTTATTAGTTAAAGACTGATTAAACTGATCTTCCACCCAAGTATCAACACTTAAATCAACTGTTAAAAATATGGTGAATAAAATAACCGAGATCACGGCGCTAATATTATTAACGAGTTTACGTTTTATTGAGTGATTTTTATTTTGTTGTTGCGACATAACCAAATCCACGTTTATTTTTTATCGGGAGCTCGCCATCAAACTGTCTTACTTTTTTACGTATGGTTGAGATGTGTGCTTCAAGCGCATTTTTAGAGAGCATATCAAACTGACCTACCACCGCTTCACTTATAAGTTCAAGCCCCAATACTCGCTCTGGGGCGTTAAATAAGCATTCAATTATTTTGTATTCATTGCGCGTGAGCTCAATGGCATGTTGCTTGTAATGAAGAGTTTTAAGGGAGAGATCTAATACGCAATCTCCTACGGTTAGGCTATTTTGTTGGTTTTGCAGTGAACCACGACGAAGTAATGCAAGGACACGAGCATGGAGTTCTTCAAACGAAAATGGCTTAGTTAAATAATCGTCAGCGCCTTTCATAAGGCCGTTAATTTTATCTTGAGGCTCACTTCGTGCCGATAAAATTAGCACACGGCTTTGGCTATTACTGCTGCGCAGTGCTTGTAAAATACTCATGCCATCAACGCTCGGTAGCATTAAATCAAGTACGAGGAGGTCGTAGTTTCCACTCAGTGCCATACTCAGCCCTTCTGAGCCATCACCAGTTTCATCTACGGTAAAACCAAGGTTGCTAAGGCCAACTTGCAAGCTGCGTCTTAGTGCTTCAGAGTCTTCAATAACGAGGATTTTCATGTTTACTCGGTTTATAAAAATAGCCTTGTTACTTTAACAAGGCTTTATTATCAAGTCACTTGGTTAATGATACCAACCATTTGTGTAGGCTAAATTACCCAAGTTCGCGTGGGCTAGGGCTTTTCTAACTAGTTGCTCATCATTTTCACATGGTACAAGCTGGTTATTGCTATACGCATAGGTTGTTGCTGGTTTTTGTGGTTGTAACACCACCACTTTATTATCGTGCATGTAGGCAAAGTTTTTGTCGTATTGCATCATTGCGCGTTGTTTGTTGTCGCTAATTGGCTTTGATAAATCATGACCTATCATTGGGTGCTTACCACTTGCGCCAATTAAAGACAGTAGAGTAACAGGAATATCGAGCTGACTGGCTAGTTGGCTATCTCGTTTATGGGTAATACCTTTTCCAAAAATAACGGCCGGAATTTTAAAGTGATCCACCGGTACTAAATTCGAACCCGATACGCGCGAGTCGTGATCGGCAATAACTATAAATACAGTATCATCCCAGTAGCTCGATTTTTTAGCTTTTTCGATAAAGGTGCCTAGTGCGTAATCGGCATACTTGGCAGCATTATTACGGGTTTGTTTTTGTTTATCGTACAGCGTTATTTTATCGTCAGGAAAGTCATACGGGCTATGATTAGAGCTTGAGAATATAAGGCTAAAAAAGGGTTTGTTTTGATTTTTAAGCTTAGTAAGTTCTATGTCGGCCTGGTCGTACAAGTCTTCGTCTGATGCGCCCCACGAGCCATTAAAGTCTATTTTTTTAAAGTTATTTGTATCTACGATACTTTTAAAACCGTTGCCTAAAAAGAAGCTGCGCATGTTATCAAAATGGCTTTCGCCACCATAAATGAACTGCGTGTTGTAATTTTGCTTCGCTAAAAAATCAGCAATGGTAAAAAAGTCACGTTGTGATTTATCAAGCTTAACAACTGCACGCGAAGGCGTTGGTGTAAACCCTGTAATTACAGCCTCAATTCCACGTACTGAACGTGTACCCGTGGCGTATAAATTATCAAACCCCCAGCCTTGTTTATAAAGGGCGTCTATATTAGGTGTAAGCGGTAAACCGCCAAGTGTGCCTACATAACGAGCACCTAAACTTTCTTGTAAAATAATGACTAAATTTTTGGGTTTACCTGTATTACTTGCGCCATGAAACGTTTTTGTAGGGGCGGTTACATCACTAAATGTGCCTTGCGTATTTTGCATGTTACTACGCACAATACTAAGTAATTCATCGGTGGGCATTTTACCGTAATAGTCTTGGCTCGATTGCTCATTAGAAAGTTGCTTAACTGCAAACGCGACGCTATAAAGTGAGTTAAGGGTTAAGTCGTTAAGTAAATGATCGGTAGAAAACGAGACCATGGCGGGGTTAAGTGGTCTGTGTCCTAATGAGTTGCGGGCGCCAAAAATAGTTAAGCATACTAAAACAAGCGCTAAAATTGATTGATTTAAACCTGTTAGTGATGACTTGCTTTGCCATTGATTGCTAAATATTTTACTTGCAAATTTACAGCTTAAAATAAGTGCTATAACAGCAATAAATACTTCTACCTTATAGCCTGAAAAAATCATTTTTGTGACTTCTTTAGGATAAATTAAATATTCTATAAATAAGCGGTTTGGGCGTAAATCGTACTCGTTTATAAACGTAGGCGTAATCACTTCAAAAAAAACAAGTAAAGCAGACATCGTCACTAAATAAATTTTAATGAGGCCGCGTACTTTATTTTGCCAACCTACGCTTTGCATCAGTAAAGTAAGTAGTAATGCGGGCATAATAATGTAGCTTAGAGTGGCTATATCAACTCTTAAACCACCTATAAATATAGATAACCATGCATGCAATCCAAATACACGCTCCCCTTGCCATACACTTAATCCAAAGCGAGCAAGTGTTAACAAGCTAAGTGCTAAAACAGCAAATACAACAAAAATCCATACAGGGCCAAGTGCATTTTGTATTTTAGGTATAAAAGTTAGCTTTATGCCCATAACACAGCCCACCAAATAAGAGCGGCAATTAGCATAGCTATAAACACGCTTGCAGAGGCTATATCTTTAGCTAGCCCCGAAAGCTCATGGTATTCACTGCCAATTCTATCAACTACAACCTCAACTGCCGTATTTACCAGCTCAGCAAACAATACAAAAAGCAGGCTAGCTATAAGCAGTAATTTATCCCTTAGTGCAATTTCTTGTAGCCACACAAACACACCGAGTAATGAAAACAGTGCTAGCTCTTGTTGGAACGCCGCTTCAAATCGACTCATCCATTTTAAGCCGTTAAAAGAATGGCTTAAGGTAAAAATAAGACGCATTAAGCCTTGGCGTTTTATAACGGTTTTATTACTCATAGTTTTATTTCGCTTGGTGTTGTTTGGCAGTTAGCAAGTAAATCGAGCGATGCCTGATACGTTTTGCTTTTAATGCCAATTAAATTTAAAAGGGTGTGAAAAATATTGTTGTGTGAGCGTGCAGCGCGGGTGTCTAAATTAGCTAAACAGGTATTAGTAATGCGCTGATTATGCTCATCAGCCCACATATAAAGAGGAACGTGCGTTTGTGTGCTAGGTGCAAAGCTATACGGAAAACCATGTAAATAAGCACCGGCTTCGCCAAGTGATTCACCATGATCAGAGACATATAAAAACTGCTTATCTATGTTGTTTGGCAGCGCTTTTAATTGCTCAATTACCTGGGCGTTAACAAAGTCGCTGTACGCAATTGTGTTGTCGTAGGTATTAACTAATTCATCGTGTGAGCAGTTTTGAATGTCGCTTCTGTCGCACGTGGGCTTAAATTGCTTAAATTTTTCTGGGTAGCGTTTAAAGTAGGTTGGTCCGTGTGAGCCCATCATGTGTAGGACGATAACGGTATTAGCTTGGTTTAAATTAGCGAGTTTGCGCTTAAGTGGAGCAAGCAGTGCTTCATCAAAACAATATTTTCCATCGCAAAGCGCTGATGGGGTGGTTGGGATATCAATGTTAACAACACGGGTGCATACGTTTTTACAGCCGCTGTTGTTATCAACCCACAGTACGTCGCTGCCAGCTTGTTGTGCTAAGTCAACCAGGTTTTGTTGGTTGTCGGCTGCTAATCGATCAAAGTTATCTTGTGTTTGCAGTGAAAACATACACGGCACAGACACTGCAGTAGCGGTGCCACAAGACGCCACATTATTAAAATACGTCACATTATGCTTTTGTGTATAAGGGTTGGTGTTGCGCTTATAACCTTGATAAGCAAAGTTTTCTGCTCGTGCGGTTTCGCCAACAACCATAACAGTTACGCTGGTGGTGTTAGGCGTAATGAGAGTGGGTGTTGTATCTATATTTTTAAATTCCATATTGGTATACAGCAGCTGATCGCGCATATATTTATAACCGCTAGAGAGATACTGAAATGGGATGAGTTCTTTTTTCAAAATGCGGTTATTGCGGCCAGTGGCTGCGTAGTCGGCGTAAAAGTTTACGACCACTAAAGCAATTAATGAGCAGCACGCTACAATAAGTTTTATACGACTAATCGCTTCTTGGTGAGGACGGGTAAAGTGTATTTTTACTTTGCTTAATATAAAAACAGGTAGCGCACAAAACAGTAGTAGAAAGCCTATGAGCTGCGGATTTAAATAGCTCAGCGCTTCGCTTGAATCTGTTTCGAACGTGTTTTGAATCATTGAATAGTCAAACACGACGCCGTAATTTAATGAGCCGTAAAGTACGGCACTCGAAATTATCAGTAAAAGGTAGTTAATTGGTTTTAGTAACCACCTGACCGACACTATTGAAAAGAAAATAATTAAAAGGCATAACAAAAGCAGTGGCACTGAAAGTAAAAATAGCCATGAAAAAGATGCAAGGGAGGTGATGGCGCTAAACGAACCTTGAATAAAAGGAATGTTTATAACTAAACAGTAATAACAGGCAATCATCACTACAAAGGCATTTGCACTACAGTGAATGTAAAACCGCTTACTACGATTTGGCTTTTTTTGTGCTGGTGTTTGGCTAGTTATGTTCATATTTAGGCTCGTTTAAAATAACAACGCCATGCTATGCAACAACACTTAAGAGTCGCTTAAGAGAACCTACGCATTACCTGAAGGAGATAAATAATTTTATTTATAAAAATATTCTCAAAAATTAATCAAACCTTAAATAAGGGATATAAGAATAGTGAATTTCTGAGATTAAAATTAGAGCATAAAAAAACCACTACCAGCTTGTATAATGAATTTTAAAACCTGATAAATTGCCTTTTAGTCTTTTTGTTAGATTAACTTTGGTGTTGACTTAAAGGGCCTAGCGCGGTACTAATATAAAAAGAGAGCGAAGGAATAACCTTCGCGATAATTGAACAAAATTTGGTATTAATTACATGCTTGCAAACGCACTTAACCTAGTCCTGATTATTATCGTGGTGATTATTCCCGCGAGGGCTTCGTAGTGCTTTAAAAACTTAAGCATTAAAAAAGCCCTCCGCACTTAACCGTTCGGAGGGCTTTTTAGTTTTAAGGGTAAAATTTGTAATTGGGTTGTCACTGAGGAATGAGGGTTTATTAATGACAGGCGCAGAACTAACAATCGACTTATTGGCCAAACACGGCGTAAATGAAGTATTTGGCTACCCAGGCGGAGCTATTATGCCAATTTACGATGCGCTGTATGGCGCGCCAGTCAAACACTACCTAACTCGCCATGAGCAAGGTGCAGGGTTTGCAGCAGTTGGTTATGCTCGCAGCACACGTAAATTAGGCGTATGTTTTGCAACATCTGGCCCAGGTGCAACTAATTTAATAACCGCTCTTGCTGATGCGATGATGGACTCAGTGCCATTATTGGCGATCACCGGCCAAGTGCCTACTGCAGCGATTGGTTCAGATGCGTTTCAAGAAATAGATGTACTAGGTATGTCGCTTTCGTGTACTAAGCACAGCTACATGGTAGAACGAGCTGAAGACTTAGCAGAGATATTACAAGAAGCAATTCATTTAGCGCAAAGCGGCCGCCCAGGTCCTGTACTTGTCGATATCCCAAAAGATATTCAAATGGCTCAAGTCCCTTTTAAACCTTGGCTAGCAGCTAATGAATACTTACCAGAGTTAGATTTAAAGCAAGTTGCTATTGCTAATCAATTGTTGAGTGAGGCTAAACAGCCTGTAGCGTATGTTGGTGGTGGTGTACAAGCCGCTGATGCGCAAGACGAACTAATGCAATTTTTAAATAAAACTCAGATGCCAGCTGTATCAACACTTAAAGCGCTGGGCAGTGTATTACCAGATTACGAACATTACTTAGGTATGTTGGGTATGCATGGTGGTCAAGCTGCTAATATAGCAGTGCAAGAATGTGATGTACTTGTATGTATAGGGGCACGCTTTGATGACCGCGTAACAGGCAACTTAGCTAAATTTGCAGCTAAAGCTAAAGTAATCCATTTAGATATAGATGCTGCTGAAGTTGGTAAGCGAAAACCTGCTAAAGCTTCATTAATTGCCGATTTAAAAACGTCGTTACCCGCACTTGAGTGCTTTGTAACACCTAAAGCTTGGTGTGACACAAATAAAGAAATGAATATTAAGCATGCGTGGCGTTACGACTACCCAGGTGAGAAGGTTTTTGCACCGTACTTATTAAACCAACTAAGCCAACGCATGCCAAAAACAGGGGTTGTGTGCTGCGATGTGGGTCAGCACCAAATGTGGGTAGCACAACACATGAAGTTTACTCATCCGAGTAATCATTTAAGCAGTGGTGGTGCAGGGACAATGGGCTTTGGTCTACCTGCGGCTATTGGTGCACAAGTAGCACGCCCTGATGACTTTGTTATCACTGTATCGGGCGATGGTTCTATAATGATGAATATTCAAGAGCTGGCCACTATTCGTCGTAACAATTTACCTGTAAAAATATTAATTTTAGATAACCAGCGTTTAGGGATGGTTCGCCAATGGCAGGAACTATTTTTTGAAGGGCGTTATTCTGAAACTAATCTGTCGGATAACCCAGACTTTGTGCAATTAGCTGCTGTATTTGGTATCCCAGGGCAAACAATTACTCACGCTAACCAAGTTGATGATGCGATAACTGCATTAGTTAACAGTAAAGGTCCGTACATAGTACATGCCTGTATTGATGATAAAGAAAATGTTTGGCCGCTTGTACCACCTGGGGCTGCTAACGACGAAATGATGACGGAGAGAGCAAAATGAAACATAGCTTAACTATTGCATTAAAAAGTCAAAGTATAGCGGTAGAGCGCTTTTTACGAGTGGTGCGTCATCGTGGTTTTGACCTTACGCATTTTCAGCTCAATATGGACGATGGTTTTTATAATGTAGACATGACGGTAGATAGTGATAAACCAATTCACCTTTTAACCAGCCAGTTAAATAAGCTGGTGGATGTAAAAGAAGTCACTTTACAAAATTTACAGCAACAACAGGCTGTGTAATTACGAACTGAAAAACAATTTACGAGTAACTGAATCACTCGGTTACTCACCAATTTTAGAATGAGGAATGCCCGCTTATTTTGCGGCAAAAACTGAGGTAACTATGGCTAAATTAAGAAGTGCAACAACAACTGAAGGGCGTAAACGCGCAGGCGCTCGTGCATTATGGCGCGCAACAGGTATGACCGACACCGATTTTGGTAAGCCGATTATTGCCGTAGTTAACTCGTTTACACAATTTGTACCAGGGCATGTTCACCTTAATCAGCTAAGTGAACTTATGGCTGAAACCATTACACAAGCCGGTGGCGTCCCTAAAGAATTTAATACTATTGCGATTGATGATGGTATTGCAATGGGTCACGGCGGCATGCTGTATTCGCTGCCTTCGCGCGACTTAATTGCTGACTCGGTTGAGTATATGGTAAATGGTCATTGTGCTGATGCGATGATTTGTATTTCAAACTGCGACAAAATTACTCCAGGAATGATGCTTGCAGCACTACGCTTAAATATTCCGGTAATATTTGTATCAGGCGGTCCAATGGAAGCAGGTAAAACTAAGCTTGCTAACATCGATATTAAACTTGATTTAGTAGATGCCATGGTTAAAGGCGCTGATGAATCGGTAAGTGATGCAGATTCAGAGCAAGTAGAGCGCTCTGCGTGTCCAACATGTGGCTCGTGTTCAGGCATGTTTACTGCAAACTCAATGAACTGTCTGCTAGAAGCGATTGGTTTAGCATTGCCAGGTAACGGTACGACGCTTGCGACTCATAAAGACCGTAAACAACTTTATGTTGAAGCGGGGGCTCGTATTGTTGATTTATGTCGTGAGTATTATCAAAAAGATAATCAAGATGTATTGCCACGTGCTATTGCTAACAAAACAGCCTTTATGAATGCAATGGTTGTTGATATTGCAATGGGTGGCTCGTCAAATACGGTATTGCATTTACTTGCTGCAGCGCAAGAAGCGGGCGTTGATTTTGATATGTCGCACATTGATGCGCTCTCTCGTAAAACACCATTTTTATGTAAAGTTGCACCAGCGACACCTGAATATCACATTGAAGATGTGCACCGCGCAGGCGGCATGATGGCAATCGTACGTGAACTTGGCAAAGCAGGCTTAGTTGATATGTCAGTTAATCATGTTGCTGGGTCAACTATGGCTGAGCTCGTTAAAAAATGGGATGCAACAGATCCTACTAACGAAGCAGCGCGCAAATTTTACCGTGCTGGCCCTGCGGGCATTCGTACCACTAAAGCAATGAGCCAAGAGTGTCGTTGGGACGAGGGCGATAATGACCGTGTTAATGGGTGCATCCGAAGTGTCGAACACGCTTTTCGCCAAGACGGTGGCTTAGCTGTACTTTCGGGTAATTTAGCAGTTGATGGCTGTATTGTTAAAAGCGCTGGCGTTGTTGATGAAATGCTACATTTTGAAGGTACTGCAGTCGTGTACGAGTCACAAGATGATTCTGTAGAAGGTATTTTAAACGATGAAGTAAAAGCCGGTGATATCGTGGTTATTCGTTACGAAGGCCCTAGAGGAGGCCCTGGTATGCAAGAAATGCTATACCCAACTAGCTACTTGAAATCAAAAGGCCTAGCTGAAAAATGTGCACTTATTACTGATGGTCGCTTTTCGGGTGGTACTTCGGGTTTATCAATTGGTCATGTGTCGCCAGAGGCGGCAAGTGGTGGTGCAATTGCTTATGTTGAAAATGGCGACAAAATCATTATTGATATCGCAACACGTGAAATCACATTAGCGTTAAGTGATGAAGAGCTTGAAGCACGTAAACAAAAACAATTAGCACGCGGAAAACTGGCGTACAAACCAGTTGATCGTGAGCGCTATGTATCGTCTGCTTTAAAGGCTTATGCATTACTTGCAACAAGTGCTGATAAAGGCGCAGTGCGTGACTTAGCTAAATTGGAGGCGCTTAGTTAATTATGGTCTCTCAAGAGCTCGATTATTTTCGCGCTATTATTCAAGCAAACATGGAGCCTTTGGCTAAAGTTACCGAGGTCAGCGAAATGGCTGAGCTCGGTGCTAAATTAGGTAACCATGTTTGGTTAAAGCGTGAAGACCAACAGCCCGTGTATTCATTTAAATTACGCGGTGCGTATAACAAATTAAATAAATTACCTAAAGGCTCAGTGGTTATCACTGCTTCAGCGGGTAATCACGCTCAAGGGGTTGCACTAAGTGCTTCTCACTTAGGGCATCAAGCTACAATTGTAATGCCAGTAACAACGCCTGAAATAAAAGTCAGTGCGGTACGTGCGCTTGGCGGTGAAGTTGTGCTACATGGACATCATTTTGATGCCGCAAAAGCACATGCGCTTGAGCTTACAGAGCAACGAAACGGTATATTTGTTCCACCATTTGATGACCCAGACGTCATTGTTGGTCAAGGTACTGTAGCACGTGAGCTTATGCAGCAATTAAACGAGCTCGATGCGGTGTTTATTCCTGTTGGCGGCGGCGGTTTACTTGCTGGGATGGCGGTTTATATTAAATCGCTGCGTCCAGATATAAAAGTAATTGGTGTAGAAGCCGACGAAAGTGCATGTTTACAAGCGGCACTTAAAGCAGGCAAACCGGTAGAGCTTGAGCGCGTTGGTAGTTTTGCTGATGGCGTAGCGGTTAAAATTATTGGCACTGAAACATTTCGCTTAGCGCAAAAGTTTTGTGATGAAGTTATAACCGTCACCAGCGACGAAATATGTGCTGCCATGCAGGATATTTTTGTATCTACCCGTGCAATAGCAGAGCCTTCAGGTGCACTTGCAACGGCAGGGCTTAAAAAATGGAGCCAGCAGTCGGGTTTAAAAGGGTTACATTTAGCGGCTGTTTTATCCGGTGCTAATTTAAACTTTGATCGCCTGCGTTATGTTGCAGAGCGCACTGCGCTGGGTGAAAAAAACGAAGCGTTATTAGCGGTTACTATTAAAGAAGAAAAAGGCAGCTTTAAACAGTTTTGTGCTTCTTTAGGTGGCCGTGCTATTACTGAGTTTAACTACCGTTATGCAGGACCTGGTGAAGCACAAATATTTGTAGGTATTGCCCTGCGCCAAGGCGAGCAAGAGCTTAATGAGCTAAAGCAAGACTTAACAAATAATGACTACCAATTTTGCGATCTGTCGGATAACGAACTCGCTAAATTACATGTGCGCTACATGGTTGGCGGAAAAGCACCCGAGCAATTACATGAGCGCTTACTTCGCTTTGAATTTCCAGAGTATCCAGGTGCGCTTGCACGCTTTTTAGATACTTTAGGTAGTAATTGGAACATTACCTTATTCCATTATCGTAATCACGGTGGTTCGATGGGGAATGTACTGGCAGGTTTTGCTATTGAGCCGAGTCAGTATGAGATATTTAACGAGCACTTAAATCGTTTAGGTTACAGTGTACAAGATGAAACACAAAATCCGTGCTTTAGCCAATTCTTAACATCAAAGCCCCAAGCAGAAAAAGCCGAAAAACTCGCCTCAGTATAATCCTACTTTATAGGCAGGCACCTAACTAGGGTGCTTGCTTTATTACACGTTTTACATATAGTTACAGGTAATCGTCATACTTTTTGAGGACACCTAGTTGCTATTTAAAGGATTAATCATTGGATTGTGCTTTTTTTGTAGCCATATCGCGGCGCAAGAATCAGTCACATTACAGCTAAAATGGACACATCAGTTTCAGTTTGCTGGCTACTATATGGCAAAGCAAAAAGGCTTTTATAATGAAGCGGGCCTTGATGTAACCATTAAACAAGCTAATCCAATGAAACCTGATACCTTTGCTCCTGTCGCCAGTGGCGAAGCACAATTTGGAGTAGGGCACTCTGGTATTTTACAGCAACGTATTAATGGACAACCTCTTGTTGCTATGGCTGCCTTATTGCAATTTTCACCTTACTGCTGGATGGTTAAAGACACGTCTGATATTTTTCATCCACGTGACTTTGTTAATAAACGTATCACTGCGGTAAGCAAAAATGATGGTACCGAACTACTTATTATGCTTAAACGCAGTGGCGTTGATGTGGATAAACTCAAAGTTTACGATGGCGAAAATCCAGGCCAGGCTTGGATTGAAAACAAGCTAGATGCTATGCAAGTATATGTTACTACAGAGCCTTATTATATGACTCAACAAGGTGTAGCTCATCGACTTGTTTGCCCACAGCGTTATGGTATGGATGTATATAGCGACATTTTATTTACCAGCGAAAACATGCTTAAGAAAAATCCTCAAACGGTCGAAAAATTCTACCAAGCGAGCCTAAAAGGGTGGCGTTATGCAATGATGAACATGGATGAAGCCATTGCAGTCACCCAGCAAAACTATGCACCGGGTAAAAGCTTTTATCAGCTCGCTTTTGAGGCTGAAGTACTAAAAAGTTATATAACCCCACCCACTACCAGTTTAGGACATATGTCGATAGCAAAGTGGCGCTTAATTGCGGACTTATATGGCATACCGCAAAACGAATTTGACGAAGTGAAATCTCACTTTATTTATAAATATCAAGAGCCTGAAAAAATGCAGTTATCGTGGATGCTCATGGCAGCTATTTTGGTAAGTATTATTTCAATACCTTTGTATTTACGGCTGATTTTTAGTAAAAATTAACTGCTTAGGTAATTCACGAAACTGATATAATTAATTGTCTTTTTTATTTTTTAAGCTGTTATGACTTTAGCTGAGCAATTTTTAGCACTTGATTCTCTTTTAATACATCATCGTCAGTATTGGCAGTGCACTGCATTTGATTTTGACACTATACCTTGGCCAGAGCTACAAGGCATACTTAGCGAACTAACTGATGATCAGGTAAGCGTTCTTGATAACGATCAAAACCAGCTATACCAATTTTTTAGCCAGCACATAAACCAACTTGATGAACTTGCAAAGTTATGCGAGTTACCTAGCACAGCCCACTCTCGAGCTGATTATCCATTTTGGATAAGTAACGGCATTAAAGGTCGTAAGTTTGCACAGTTACAAGATTTTGTATCTGCACTACCTAATACCAAACAACCTGTTTTAGAGTGGTGCGCGGGTAAAGGACACTTAGGTCGAATGCTTGCGTTTAATGGCGCAAGTAATGTACATAGTATTGAACTGCAACAAAGCTTATGCGAGCAAGGACAAAAAAGTGCACAGCAACAAGGCTTAGCAATGCACTTTAGCCAAGCAGATGTATTAAAAGACGATATCACTCAATTTTTTAATACAGACATGCATGCTGTAGCACTTCACGCATGCGGTGGCTTACACCAAGCATTTATGCGCCAAGCAAGTTTAGCGAAAGTACAGCAAATTAGCTTTTCACCTTGTTGCTACCATTTATTCACGGCTAATGAGTACCGTGCAATGAGTGAGGATGCAAATAAAAGTGAGCTTAATCTAACGCATCGTGATTTAAAGCTCGCATTACAAGAAACTGTCACAGCGCCTTCTCGTTTGGAAAAAGTACGTAAAACAGAACTTGAGTGGCGACTTGGTTTTGATGCACTAAGAAAGTCGATCACTGGCGAGCAATATTACGTAAGCGTACCTTCGGTCAACAAAGCTATATTCTCAGATTCGTTTAAATCGTTTTGTGCATGGGCTGCAGATAAAAAGGCATTAAAATTACCTCAAGATACTGATTATATTAAGTATTTAGAGGTTGGGGTGGCTCGAAAAAAAATAACTGACCGAGTTGAACTGGTTCGACATGTGTTCAGAAGGGCAATTGAAGTTTGGCTTGTGCTCGATCGTGCTTTATATTTGCAACAGCAAGGTTATCAAGTAAGCGTTAAAACGTTTTGTGAAAAGCAGTTAACGCCTCGTAATATTTTGATTCTTGCTAATGTCCATTAAATTTCCGTCCTCGACTTAATAAGAGATGCAATGAGAAAGTTAAAAAATTTATTCGATAACAACAAACGTTGGGCTGCTCGTACAAGTGAAGCAGACCCTGAGTTTTTTAAAATTTTATCTATGCAACAAAATCCAGAGTATTTATGGATTGGTTGTTCAGACTCTCGTGTACCTGCAAATCAAATAGTTGATTTATTACCAGGCGAATTATTTGTACATCGTAACGTTGCTAACGTGGTTGTACACACTGACCATAACTGCTTATCGGTTATGCAGTACGCTGTAGAGGTTTTAAAAGTAAAACATATAATGGTAGTAGGTCACTATGGTTGTGGTGGCGTACAAGCCGTTTTAAACAATGCTAAATTTGGCTTTATTGATAATTGGCTACGCCATGTAGGAGATGTAAAAGAAAAGCATCTTGAACAACTCGACGCAATGCCAGAAAGCGAACGCTTAAGCCGCCTTATTGAGCTAAATGTAATTGAGCAAGTACGTAATGTGTGTCGTACTAACATTGTGCAAGATGCCTGGGAGCGAGGCCAAGAACTAAGCGTTCATGGTTGGGTTTATGGTTTAGAAAACGGCCATCTTCATGATTTAGAATCTGTAGTAACGTGCGCGAGTGAAGAAACGCAAAGCTACAAAAAAGCAGTGCAACACGTATTTAAAAAAGTGGGTGAAAATAAATAAATCCATGACTAAAACGGCGGTGTTAATAGGTGCTACAGGCTTGGTCGGTAATGAGTTGCTCCATAAGTTACTTAATAGCGATCGTTATACAAAAGTAGTTACGTTAAGCCGTCGAGCTCTGCCTGTCACACATGCAAAGCTAGTTAATCACGTTATTGATTTTGAAAAATTAACTCAATATGTTGAGCTTTTTAAAGGTGATGTATTGTTTTCGTGTTTGGGCACAACCCGTAAACGAGCGGGCTCGATACACGCTCAGCGTAAAGTTGATTTTGATTATCAGTTTATAGCGGCGCAGTTAGCGGCATGTAATGGCGTTACGCATTATTGCTTAGTGTCATCAAGCGGGGCGAATACGCACAGTAATAGTGCTTATTTGAAAATGAAGGGAGAGCTTGAGCAACATATTAAAGCACTCCCTTTTGATAAAATAAGTATTTTACAACCATCTTTATTATTAGGCGATCGTGAGCAATTTAGAGTGGCAGAAAAGATAGGCAGTATTATTTTTCCTGCTATTACACGATTTGCGTTTTTAAAGCGTTACAAACCAATAACTGGCGAACAAGTTGCGCAAAAAATGCTGAGTGTGAGTTTAGCTCAGCAGGCTAAGTTGTCTTATTATGTACTTGATGAGCTATTTGAATAAACTTGGTAAAATGCAAAAGGCAGCCTGAGCTGCCTTTTTTGTACATTAAATTAATACCAATTTTATTAAAAAAATGATCATCTTAGTGTATTAAATAACTCACTAACTACGTTAAAAATTATTTATATAGAACAACTATGTACCATAATTTTAGCCTTGTTATTGAGCTATTTTCTTATCGCTATAATAGAACACTAATTTAATGCAATTGGTATAATTATTCAGCGTCAGTTTTAGCGCTAAGTTGTTGCTCAAGCAATGAAACTTTAGCTTCAAGTTCGGTTAACTTTTCGCGAGTACGAATAAGTACTTGGCTTTGCACATCAAATTCTTCACGGCTCACAAAGTCCATCTCAGCAAGCTTGTTTTGTAGAACTTGCTTTGTTTTACCTTCGAGTGTGTCTGCTAGGTTTTTTACACCTTGCGGCATATTGCTAGTAATTTGCTTAGCAATTTCTTCAAGTTTTGCTGGGTTGATCATATTTGTCCCTTCGGCATTGCCTAAATGATAATAACTAATATTACCTTATACCCACGGTATTTAACACATGATCATCTTTACCTTAATTAATTAAGGCAATTGCTATGCTCGCTGTAATGGTTACGTTAAAATTGCGCGTCTTTTAAATTTCTTTGGTCGTTATGAAACTCAATCCTAAACAAGATGAAGCCGTAAAATATATTAGTGGTCCCTGCTTAGTACTCGCGGGCGCAGGCTCTGGTAAAACCCGTGTTATTACGAATAAAATCGCTTATTTAGTGAAAAAATGTGAGTACAAAGCACGAAATATAGCCGCTGTTACTTTTACCAATAAAGCAGCCAAAGAAATGCGTGAGCGAGTACTGCAAACGCTCGGTAAGCAAGACGCTAAAGGTTTATGGGTATCAACGTTTCATACACTCGGTTTAGAAATAATAAAAAAAGAGTTGAGTACATTAGGGTTTAAACCCGGCTTTTCGTTATTTGATGATCAAGATACCAATCAGCTTCTTAGTGAGCTTACCGAAGACGAGCTCAAAAAAGACAAGGACTTACTCAAACTACTTAAAATGGAAATTGGTAGTTGGAAAAACGAATTAGTACTGCCAGAGCAAGCAATACGCGAAGCGCGTGATGCGCAAAAGGCATTGTTCGCGCAGTTATATGGGCGCTATCAAAATCAACTGCGTGCTTATAACGCACTGGATTTTGATGATTTAATTATGATCCCTACTTTGTTACTTACTAATAACGCCACATCTCGTGAGCGCTGGCAGCAACGCTTTAAATACTTGCTGGTGGATGAGTATCAAGATACCAATACAAGCCAATATCAACTTGTTAAATTGCTAGTAGGCGAGCGTGCCCGTTTTACTGTGGTAGGTGATGACGATCAATCAATTTACTCATGGCGTGGTGCTCGCCCGCAAAACTTAGTGTTATTAGGTAAAGACTACCCAGGGCTTAGACTTATAAAGCTTGAACAAAACTATCGAAGTGCAGGGCGAATACTAAAAGCAGCTAACATTTTAATTGCCAATAACCCACATGACATAGAGAAAAAGTTATTTAGTGAACTAGGTTATGGAGAGCCGATTAAAGTAATAGGGTGCCGCGATGAAGAGCATGAATCTGAGCGTGTGGTTGCTGAAATAATTTCACATAAGTTTATGAAGCGAACCAGCTATAAAGATTACGCGATTTTATATCGTGGTAATCATCAAGCACGTGGCTTTGAAAAATCACTAATGAGTAACCGTATCCCTTATAAAATTAGTGGCGGTATGTCGTTTTTCGCTCGCTCAGAAATTAAAGATATTATGGCGTACTTACGCCTATTAGTTAATCAAGATGATGACAATGCGTTTTTACGTATCGTAAATACACCGCGACGCGAAATAGGCACGGTTACCCTTGAAAAGCTTGGTACGCTTGCTAATGAAAAGCACGCGAGCTTGTTTGCTACCTGTTTTGATAACGATTTAGGCTACAGACTAAAAGGGCGTGGCTTTAATGCGCTTGCTGGATTTGCACGCTGGGTTGTTGAGCTATCTGATAACGCAGTACGCGGTGATACGCTCGAAGCTGTTAAAGACTTAGTGCGTAATATTAATTACGAGGCATATTTGTACGAGTCGTCACCGAGTGCAAAAGCGGCTGAAATGCGTATGAAAAACGTATCAGAGCTGTATCGTTGGATAACAGATATGTTGACCGGTGATGCCGACAACGAACCAATGACATTAGCCGAGGTTGTTAGCAAGCTAACCCTTCGCGATATGCTTGAGCGTAACGAAGAAGAAGATGAAACCGATGCAGTGCACTTATCAACACTACATGCATCAAAGGGCTTAGAGTACCCGTACGTATTTATGGTGGGTATGGAAGAGGGTTTACTTCCGCATCAGGTAAGTATTGATGAGGACAACGTAGATGAAGAACGTCGCTTAGCTTATGTTGGTATTACTCGCGCACAGCAGGAGTTAACACTTACTTATGCAAAGATACGTCGTCAATTTGGTGAAACTTCACAAACTGAATTAAGCCGATTTGTACAAGAGTTACCGCAGGACGATCTTGCGTTCGAAAACAAAAAGGCGCCAAATACCCAAGCAGAGCGCATGGAAAAAGGCCAAGCAAGAGTCGCTAACTTACGAGCGATGTTTAAAAAGCCTGAGTAATACCTCAGGCTAACTTTATAAAGACTGGGTTGCTTGCACTTCAGGTAACTCAGAGCATACTAAAGCGTGTTGTTTACCTACAAAAAATGCCAAACCGTGTTTATCTAATAAAGCTCTAAAATTAAGTATTGATGGGCCTTTAGCAATGACCTTCATTGCTTTGAGCTTTGTAATTGCAAGCACGCCCTGTAGCTGAAAATCGTATCTTTCTTGTTGTAAAACACGTTTACTAAAGGTCGAGCTAAGTAGTAAATAATCAAAATTAATATCGGTTAGTAAATTAAGTTCGCACCTGTCTTTAGCAAAATTGTTTAAACCAATTGAATAACCAAGTTGTGATAGCGTTTTGAGGTTTTTTATTTGCGTTGCACATGCGTGGCGAATTTCTTGTTCATCAAACAATAAACAGAGTTGGCTTTGTCCTTGTTGTTTATTTAGCGTATCGGTAAATAAAACAAATTCGTGTTCCTCAAGTAGCAAACCAGAGCAAGGAACCAATGCCATAGCTACATTTGCAGTAATTGCTTGTGCATAGGCGCGTTGTAATAGTTGTAACTCTACTTGCAGATGCTGCTCTTTATCTGATGCAAACTTTTTCAAAATATCAAAGCTAGTAAAGCCAAGTATTGGGTGTTCACCAAATGCTTCAAATAAAGATTCAGACTGTTGTTGCTCATCAAGCGTAATTATTTCTGAGCTTCTAAAACTCATAGGTAATATATCAAGGTGATGTTGTGCTTTTAGAGTCTGCGCAGGTATTGATTGCGTTAATAGCGGATGAAATAACTCGTAACGATTTTTTCCTGAGTTTTTGGCGTGATACATGGCGGCATCGGCATCACGAATAATTTCATCTGTATGCGTATAGCTTTTCTTTGAGTAGGTTATCCCTATACTTGCGCCACTTTGTAAAGACTCACCTTTAAGATAAAAGGGTTTTTTCATTAAATCTATAATACGATTTGCAACATCTTCTGCTTGTTGAGGCTCAGTTAAATGGGTTAATAAAATAACAAATTCATCCCCGCCTAAACGTGCTAGTAAATCATGCTCGCGTATACATTGGGCAAATAACTCACTTACGTTAATTAAAAATTGATCGCCTGCATGGTGGCCAAGCTGATCGTTAATATCTTTAAATTTATCTAAATCGATAAACAAAACAGCAAAGTGGTGCTCAGGAAAACGTTGATAATGTTGTAGCGTTTTTTCGAGCTGAGTTAAAAATAGACTACGATTAGGCAAGCTCGTAAGTGAATCGTGATGTGCATCATGATAAAGCTGCTGCTCTATTTTTTTTCGCTCATCTATTTGCATTTGTAAGTGCAGATTAGTTTGACGCAATTCTTTGGTTTTTTCGTTTACTCTAAATTCGAGTTCTTGATGGCTTTTTGCAATTGCTTGATTGACGAGCTTTGTTTGTAAAACAGCTGCAATTTGATGCGATACAAAGGTAATTAACTCGCAATCATCTCGGCTGAAAATATGTTTGTTATCGTAGGCTTGGCAAACAATAAGGCCGATAACACCTTGAGCTGTTTTAAGTGGAGCGCCTAACCAGCTAGTGGCCATTTGCTCTTTTGGTACAGGTGCTGAACGTTGTACCACACCGCTTACTATTAATTCTTTTGCTCTACATGGGTGTATTAGTTGTGTTTCTTCGGTGCTTATTACCAGTTCGCTATAACCTTTAGCAAAGCGTCTTGGCTGTGTATTTTCTTTAAATTCATCTACGCAATAAGGAAAACTAATCCACCCTGTTTCTTTATCATAAAGCGCAATATATAAGTTTTCTGCGTAGGTAATTGTTTTTATTATTTCGTGTATCTTAAAATAAGCGTCATCAAGGTTTTTAGCTTGTGTTGCTATCTCAGATATTTTAAATAGAATTTGTTGGCGTTGAAGTGCGCGTTTACGCTGCTCTATTTCAAGGTTTAGTGCATCGTTACTTTGAGTGAGTGCGCGGGTGCGAATTTTAACTTCTGACTCAAGAAGCTCTCGTTTTTTTACACGCTCTATTGCTGTAGCCAAATAAAGCGACATAAACTCAAGTAATTGTATTTGCTGTGAGCTATAGCCTTGTTTTGTATCGTAACTTTGCGCTGCTAAAACACCGATAATATTATGTTCTTGGTAAACAGGTACGCCTACCCAATGTTCGGCAGGAGTGCCTAATGCTTTAAATAAACCTTCTGCTGCAGCATCTTGCATTTGCTGCTTGGTAAAACATGTGGTTTTACCCTGTTTAAATACATAACCCGTGGCGCCTTCATCAAAGCTATTTGATTGGTTAAGGGCGACGGCAATACCATCTTTTTCATCTGAAAAGTAAGAAAGCTCTAGTGATTGGCTGTATTGATTTAGCAGCACCACATAAAAACTTTTACTAGGTACGTACTTTTGTAAAATGTCATGGATGGCGGGGTATAGCAGGGTTAGCTCGGCCACAGTACTTGCCTGCTCTGATAATTGGATCAGGGCATTTTGTAAGTGATGTGATTGTTTGTATTTTTCGAGAAGCGCTCTAAGGCGTTTATTTTGATACGCCAATTTACTCGATACTGATAGTTTATCTTCCAATGATCTAACCGGCTATTTTTATTGTATAGTTATTAGCCTTATACTTTCACTTTTAGTGCTTATCGTCAAGTTGATATTCCTACTAAAGCAGTAGCTAGACACACTATTTTAGGCATTAAAAAAGGCTTACAGAAGTAAACCTTTTTTGTATATTTCAATCGAGCTTATTTAGATGTCATAAAGTCGATAGCAGCGCTAATCTCATCATCAGAACAATCCATACACGTGCCTTTTGGAGGCATAGCATTAAAGCCATTTAGTGCATGCTCAAGTAAAGTGTCTTTACCTTTAGCAATACGTGGAGCCCAATCGTCAGCCGATTTAGGCGCGCCTAGTGCACCAGTGCCGTGACATGCAAAACATGCACCTTGATATACTTGCTCACCAGAGCGAGGACCGGTAGGCGCCGCTGCAACTGCAGCTTTATCGCCTTCAAGGTATACAGCACCAACCGGCGCGAGACGTGCTTTAATTGCATCTTCAGTCATAGAGTTATCATATGGCTGTGCGTATGCAGTGGTTGCTAGCAATAATAATGCTGCAGCTGTTAATTTTTTCATTTTGCCTTGCTCACTTCGATTTGAACGTGATCAATCACGATTAAAGATGACGGAAATTAAACCGATTATAACTCTCTGAGCCAATTTATAAAATGCTAAGAGCCGTTTTTATTAATAAAACTGACTACTTTTTGCGTTAACGCAATAAAATTTAATTATTTACTGTTTTTTGTTAAGCAATTTAATAAGCGCAATGAGTCATACAATTAACTTTTTAGATCCTAAGATCAAAATCAATTTATTGATAATACGCTACTAACTAGTTTTGCGATCCCTGCGTCGGCTTCAAGAATCGATTCTGCCAACATGTAAGCAGGGGTGGTAAATAGCTTATTTGGTTCATCGATAACTACACCGTCAACCGCACAATCTATATGTTTAGCGCCTAATGTACTTAGCGCTTGTGCTGTCTCTACATCATTACCAATAGTAAGTGCGGCGTTATCGTAAATAAATGGGATCAATGCGGGTGCAATACACATATAACCTGCAGGCTTATTCGCTTTTGCAAATGATTTACAAGCATTAAGGACGTCCTGATTGATATTTGCTTTTGCGCCTTTAATTGCAAAATCGCATAAGTTTTTTGCAGCACCGAAACCGCCAGGTACAATTAATGCGTCAAACTGAGTCACGTCTAGTTCAATCAGCGATATAATGTCACCTCGTGCAATGCGAGCAGCTTCTGTTAATACATTGCGTTTATCAGGCATTACTTCACCTGTTAAATGGTTAATGGTATGAAGTTGTTCAATATCTGGTGCAAAACACTGATACGTTGCGCCATTTTTGGCTATATGTAATAAAGTTAAAATTGCTTCATTAATTTCACTACCATCGTACACACCAGACCCTGCTAATATTACTGCTACGTTTTTCATGCTTTTGTCCCCTAAAGTCTTTTTTATAAGTCGATCGGATGAAGTTTAACATGCTCAAAATTTCTCGCGAAAATAAATTTTTAGTACAAAAATCATTCGCAGTGCAAGTCGTTTTGCGGTTTATGCCATTTGCGATCACTTTGCCTTTAAAAAAATTATAAAGGATCGCTATGATCTTCGATCCATTGTGCTAGAATACTCCTCCGGTTATTTAAATGGACGCGAATAATCAAAGTGAATAACAACAGAAGCAGTCGTTAGAAAACCTTTTTCCACATTGGTTTAAAATAATAAAAAAAGAACCTCGTATTATCTTTTTTAAATTAAAACATACAGTTAAAGTATTTTCTAGGCATTTTATAATGCTTTGGAAGAATAGCTCGTGGCTGTTATCTACACACTTATCCACAGCTTGCTCTAGTTTTAATAACACGATAAACAGTAATTCACAGTCGTTTTATTTACTACCTTATGGCATGCTTATAATTACCTTAATTTTTTGCATTTAGGATCCAAATTCACCATGGCTCAGATCCCCGAAAACCCACTTATTTTAGTTGATGGCTCGTCATATTTATTTCGTGCTTATCATTCTCCGCCGCATTTAACTAATTCTAAAGGTGAGGCTACGGGCGCTATTTATGGCGTGATCAACATGCTTAAAAGCTTGATCAGACAATATGATCCCTCACACATGGTGGTTATATTTGATGCTAAAGGCAAAACGTTCCGTAACGATATGTATAGCGAATATAAGGCAAATCGCCCGCCGATGCCGGATGACTTACGTACGCAAATAGCACCAATACATAGCATTATCAAAGCGATGGGTTTTCCGCTAATTAGTATCGAAGGCGTTGAAGCTGATGATGTTATTGGCACATTTGCACGCATTGCAACTGAGCAAAAACGGCATGTCCTTGTCTCCACTGGTGATAAAGATATGGCGCAACTTGTAAATGAACACGTTACATTAATAAACACGATGACCGACAGTATTTCAGATCCTGTTACCGTAGTGGAAAAGTTTGGTGTAGGCCCCGAACTTATTATCGATTACTTGGCACTAATGGGCGATAAGGTCGACAATATCCCAGGTGTTGAAGGCTGTGGTCCAAAAACGGCCGTTAAGTGGTTAGAGAAATATGGCTCGTTGCAAGGTGTAATGGATCACGCAAGTGAGATTAAGGGTAAAATAGGTGAAAAGTTAGCTGCAGCTCTCGATCATCTGCCTTTAAGCTACGAGCTTGCAACAATTAAGTGCGATGTTGAAGTCGAATCAGATCTTGATACGTTCAAATTACAAGAGCCAAATAAAGACGAATTAATTGCACTATATGGTGAGTGTGAATTTCGTCGTTGGTTAGCTGAGTTACTAGATAACCCTAAAGATGCAGAAACACATCTAGCTGTACCTACCGAAGCCACTGAATTACCAAAAGTAGAAGATGCCCATTACGAAACTATTTTAACGCAAGCGCAATTTGATACGTTAATAGAGCAATTAAATAGTGCCGAGTTATTTGCATTTGATACAGAAACTACCAGCCTTGATTACATGAAAGCGCAATTAGTGGGTATGAGTTTTGCCGTAAAAGCGGGTGAAGCTGTGTATTTACCTCTAGCGCATGACTACCCGGGTGCGCCTGAGCAATTAAGTCTGGAATTTGTAATGCAAAAGCTAGGTCCAATTTTGGCCGATGAAAACAAAGCTAAAGTAGGGCAAAACCTTAAATACGACAAAAGTGTATTAGCGAATGCAGGTTTTGCGCTAAATGGTATTAAGTTTGACACCATGCTTGAGTCATACGTATTTAATAGTGTGGGTACACGCCACGATATGGACTCGCTAGCACTTAAATATCTAGGTCATAAAAATATTAGCTTTGAAGATATTGCTGGCAAAGGTAAAAAGCAACTTACCTTTAACCAAATTGAACTTGAAAAAGCTGCGCCTTACGCTGCAGAAGATGCCGATATTACTTTACGCCTACATGAAGTGCTTTGGCCAAAAATAGCGGCTGATGAAAAGCTAAAATCTGTATTCGAAGATATAGAAATGCCACTTGTTAGTGTGATTTCTGATATTGAACGAACCGGTGTTGCAATTGATAGCAATATGCTTGCAGCACATAGCCAACGATTAGGCGAGCGTTTAATTGAGCTTGAAAAAGAAGCATTTGAAATAGCAGGCGAACCATTTAATTTAAGCTCTCCTAAGCAACTACAAGTATTGTTGTTTGAAAAGCTTGGCCTGCCTATTATCAAAAAAACACCTAAAGGTGCACCTTCTACCGCAGAAGAAGTATTGCAAGAGCTTGCTCATGATTATCCACTACCTAAAGTAATTATAGAGCATCGTGGTTTATCAAAGCTTAAATCGACTTATACTGATAAATTACCATTAATGGTGAATGAGAAAACCCAGCGTGTACATACGTCATATCATCAGGCAATTACAGCAACGGGGCGCTTGAGTTCAACCGATCCTAATTTACAAAATATTCCTATTCGTTCAGAAGAAGGGCGTCGAATTCGTGAAGCGTTTATAGCTGCAGATGGTTACAAAATTGTCGCTGCCGATTACAGCCAAATTGAGCTGCGTATTATGGCGCACCTTTCACAAGACAAAGGTCTATTAAATGCATTTGCTAACGGCTTAGATGTACACAGTGCAACTGCCGCTGAAGTATTTGGTGTAGAGCTTGATGATGTAACTACCGATATGCGCCGCAAGGCGAAAGCAGTAAACTTTGGCTTAATTTACGGTATGTCTGCATTTGGTTTAGCACGTCAACTAGATGTGCCGCGCCACGAAGCGCAGCATTACATAGATAAATACTTTGAGCGTTTTCCTGGTGTATTAGAGTACATGGAAACAACACGCGAAAAAGCAGCTGAAAATGGCTACGTTGAAACAATATTTGGTCGCCGCCTACATTTACCAGAAATAAACGCACGTAATGGCGCGCGCAGAAAAGGAGCCGAACGTGCTGCTATAAACGCACCAATGCAAGGTACTGCTGCTGATATTATTAAAAAAGCAATGCTGAGCGTTAACCGCTGGGTACACGAACAGGCGCCAAATACGATTAAGCTACTAATGCAAGTACACGATGAATTGGTATTTGAAATTAAAACAGACTGCGCACCTGAATACACAAAACATATTTGTGAGCTGATGTCGCAAGCTGCAGCGCTTGATGTGCCGCTTATTGTTGAAGCCGACGAAGGTGACAACTGGGAACAAGCCCATTAATGCAATTTGAGCATTTTAATTAAAGCGCCTTTTGGCGCTTTTTTTATGTTTAATAAAAATGAGAATAACAGCTATTTAATTAGCTATATGCAAGCTTTAGTTAAAATAAGGTTAATTTAAGCAACTATTTGTATTAAATAGTTATATGTTCGTCAATTCGAGCTGTTTTACAGGAATATGATTGTATTTTAATGCGTGCTTTTGTTAAAGTCCCGCCTGTCCTATCCTGTAGGACATCCTGTTGATGATGCATCTGAAAGGGTGCAACAAATTGATAGCTTCTCCCCAGTTTGCTATACCGGCCTACCAACTTGTTTGGTGGGCCGTTTTTTGTTTTACGCCTAAAAATCCTATCTAATTAATTCTTTTTTGCGCTATACCAATTGTATTGTGCATTCGTCACTTCGAGGTGGTTTGGGTACATCGCAGGTGATACCATCGAAGTGCTATCATTTTTATTCTTTTCATTTTATTACTAAGGAGTGCGTTATGTTTAAAGCATTAGCTATTGCAGGTTTTTCTTTATCAAGTTTAGTTATTTCTAATGTTGCTCAGGCTAATTGGCAGCTAGTGAATGATAAAAGCCAACTAAGCTTTGTTTCAATTAAAAAAGATTCGATTGCTGAAGCTCACCATTTTACTAACCTTGAAGGTATGCTTTCTGATAAAGGTGAGTTTAGCGTTAATGTTGATTTAACATCAGCCGAAACTCTAATCCCTATTCGTAATGAGCGTTTAGCTACATTTTTATTCGAAGCGGCTAAATTCCCCAATGCTGTTTTAACTGCAAATTTAACTAAAGAGCTAAGTAATATCAAAAAGCCTGGTCAATATGTATTGAAGGGTATTAAAGCTGAGCTTGATTTTCATGGTAATAAAAAACCATTGGCAATTGATGTACTTGTTAACAGCACGCAAAGTGGTGATTTAACGGTATCATCATTAACACCTATTATTATTAATAGTGATGATTTTGGTGTAACCGAAGGCGTTAAAAAGCTGCAAGAGCTAGCGGGTTTACCTTCAATTGCAACAGCTGTGCCTGTTACATTTGCAATAACACTTAAAAAACAGTGATTTCTTTAAGTGAGCTTAGTAAGCGATTAAGCGAGCCAAGCAAGCCTTTTGATAGTTGGCAGCCTAACCATTGTGGGGAGCTGCCAATTGTTATTAATAATGAAGGGAAATGGTTTTACGATGGCAGCGAAATAACACGCCCAGCCATGGTGAAGCTGTTTGCTTCTGTATTGTGTAAAGAAGGTGAGCAATTTTATTTAAAAACCCCTGTCGAAAAAATAACAATAACGGTTGAAGATGCGCCGTTTATTATTGTTGATTGGCGCTTTGAAAATACAGCGCAAGGGCAAGTGTTGTGTTGTATTGATAATTTAGCTAGGCAGTGGTTAGTGAGCGCTCAGCAGCCCTTGCATATAAAAGACTACAATGGTTCAAAGGTGCCTTATTTAAAGCTACCGTATGGTTGTAGTGCGCGAGTTTCACGCAGTGTATTTTATCAGTGGGCTGAAAAAGCCGAGTTTGATAAGCTCGGCTATTTTATTAAATCTGCAGGAAAGCAGTTTTATTTATCGTAACGCCAGCGTTTAAGCCTCTGGGTTTGTTTCGTCTGTGATTGTTTCATCGCTAGGTGGTAAAGCAATAACAGGACCTAAAAACCATTCATCTAGCTTTTTAGCTACTTCTGGTAAACCGGTGCCCTTTAATGATGAAAACGCATGAACTGTAATATCGCCATCAAGCGTGCTTAATTCACGGCGAACTTGCAGTACTTGTGATTTACGAGGGCCTTGCTTTAGTTTGTCGGCTTTAGTTAATAGTGCCAATACTGGAATTTCACTACCAATTGCCCAGTTAATTAAATCACGGTCTAAATCTTTTAATGGATGACGAATATCCATTAAAATAACAATACCTTTTAAGCTTTGACGCTTTTGCAGATATTCACCTAACGACTTTTGCCATTTCTTTTTCATTTCGATTGGTACTTTAGCAAAGCCATAGCCTGGTAAATCGATAAGGCGCATATCGTCAACATCCGCTAAATCGAATGTATTGATTAGCTGAGTACGTCCAGGTGTTTTACTTGTACGTGCTAGCTTCTGATCGGTTAATGCATTTAATGCACTCGACTTACCTGCATTGGAGCGACCGGCAAACGCAACTTCAATTCCCGTATCAGCAGGTAATTTAGTAATGTCGGGAGCGCTTGTTACGAAAGACGCAGTATTATATTTGATACGAGATTTGAGCACAGGCTCTCCTAAAACTTAAAAAAATAACATTGAGTAAACCAAATTCACTCAGGGCGCGTATTTTATACTATAAAGGATGTATTAAAAAGCGTATTTAACCACCTAAAAACAGCACCTATGGTACATTTAAAACATGTTAAAGCTTAATCTAAGTCAAAACCCTGTAAATTATAAGCTTAATATGTGTAGAAAACGTGCCAGAGAATTTATTATCGTGTAGAATATATGTATTACAACATCACGATTGTAGATGATACAGGGTCGGAAACAGAGAATTCACCATGAAAAAAATAGCACTATCTTTAACAATATTGCTTGGTGCGTTGTCAGCAAGCAACGCAACAGCATTTGATGGCGATGTAAACGCAGGTAAAGAAAAATCAGCAACGTGTGCGGCTTGTCACGGCCCAGACGGTAATGCGCCGGTTAATATTTACCCTAAAATTGCAGGTCAACATCCAGATTATATCCTTAAGCAACTTCAGGATTTAAAATTAGGTATGACGTCAGGCGGCAAAGAAGGGCGTATGGATCCAGTAATGAGCGCTATGGCTATGCCACTTAGCGAGCAAGACATGAAAGATCTAGCTGCTTATTTTTCTTCAATGAACATGACTGAAGGTGCTACACCTAAAGATGTTGTTGAAGTTGGCGAAATGCTCTTTAAAGCAGGCGATGCGGAGCGTGGGATTCCATCATGTGCAGCATGTCATGGTCCACGTGGTAACGGTTCATCACTTGCTAAGTTTCCAAAAATTTCTTTTCAGCATCCTGGATATATCAAGTCTCAACTTGAAAAATTCCGTGATGGAACTCGTCACAATGACTTAAATGGCATGATGGGCGATATAGCGAAGAAATTAACAGATAAAGATATTGAAGTACTTTCTCAGTACTTAGGTGGTTTACACTAAAGTCGTATTTATTTAGCAATTAATAATAAATACACTACAATGTTTTACAAAAAGCAGCCCAGGCTGCTTTTTTTGTGTGTAAAATTAACGATATCACCCGTTTAAATGTAAGACATTGACCATGCATGAGTGTGAGAAAAGTCTTCTTTTTATTTTTTATTCATCATTAACCTATTGTATTTTATTGTTTATTTGATTTTAAAATGTAATAAGTATAATAAAAGTTATATAAACCAGTTGTAACAAAATCATTAACGAGTAAATTAACCACTGTCGCAAAAGAACAATAACAAAACGGAAACAAGCTATAAGGAAAGTGGCGCGGCATGACTACATAGCACAAGATTAGTGCTACTAAAGGAAATAATAAAAAAGTGTTAGGATGACCGAAAATAATAAAAAACTCATGGAAGTTTAATAACAAAAACAAAATGGAATGTAACAAGGAACGTAAAAATAATAACAATACGGACTGATAATAATAAAAATAATAAAGACTAAAAAAAGTCGAAGGGAGAAGTGTCCAGATAATGGCGCTCAGATTAGCAGGCGGTAGAGATGTTTTCTCTACCGCCTTTTTATTTGTCCTGTTACAATACCCACCGTTTAAAATTAGCGATTAATTAGCTAAGGCGCTTTTAAATGAGAAACCCAACCTCTATAGCGCAAACTGAATTCTTCTGGCTAGGCCAGCACTGCGATGCCCATTAATTTGCGCTTCGCTCAAAACCTCTTAAGTGAGATGATCAAGATATGAGTAGAACTAAAAAGTCACGCAAAAGCCCAGCAAACGGACCTGTTCGTTTAAGCCAAGATAAGCTTAAAGAAATGCGCGCATTAAAAGAGCAGCGAGTTAAAAAAACCAAAGGCGCAAAGCCCGGTTCTCGTAATGCGCCAGATTTACTAGATAGCGAAAGCCAAAATAGTAATCACGCGCCTAAAGATAAGCGTGTAGGCAGTAAAAAGCCTGTGCCGTTAATCGCAACCGCGCCAGAGCCTAAAGTTGAAATGAAACGCAACTTAAAGCCAACTATTGAGCTGAAAAAAGTAATCGAGCCTGAATTTACACCTGAACAAGAGCTAGAAGCACTTGAGAATGATGAACGTTTACTTAAATTAGTAGAGCGTCATGAAAAAGGTGAAATGCTAACAGGTAAAGATGCTAAGTACTTTAATAGTCGCATTGCTCGTCATCAGGCGTTATGTGAAATTCTTGGTATTGAAGATGAGGACGAAGACGAGTTTGAAGATGACCTTGAAAGCCAAGGTAATTCTGATTTCGATCAATACTTATCTGATGATTTAGCCAACGAATGGTTAGATGAAGACGACAAATAGTAAGGATAAATAATGAGTACCTCGGTAATTTTAGCCTTACTTTTAGGCGCTGCTATCATAGCTGGTTTGGCATTTTATGCGGGTCAGTTGCTGTATAAGTTAAATGCGCAAAAAAAGTTAATTGCTAAAACGCAGGCTGAACAAAAGCAAAAGCTTGAAAAGTCGCGTTTAAAGCGAAACGCAAAACTAGCCGATAGTATTCATTTAATCGCACGTGCAATGAATGAAGAGCAGTGTGAGTTTTCTGAAGGCTGTTTACGTATTTGGGTACTTATGTCTCAGTATGCCTTTGAAAGCGAGCGTGATTTAACGACGCAGTATCCTGGTATTTATAAAATGTATCAGGTAGTTAAAGAAATGCCGACGCACGATGCACGTAAAAAATACTCTAAAAAAGAGATTTTTAAGCTAGATAAGGCTCGCTGGCAAGCTGAAAAAACACTTAAAGATGAAGTTAAAGCGGATTGCGCTAAAATTATTATCGAGTTTAAAGCCGCTCAAGGTAGCGATAAAGTCGTTTTTAATTAAAGCTACAACTTAAATACAAAAAGCAGACCTAGGTCTGCTTTTTTTGTGCCGATGTATTTATTATCCAGAGTTCAGGCTAAATCACCCTTGAAAAGCGCGTTGCGTTAATTTGTTTTTGTAAGTGAGCATCGAAGCACATACAAATAATACGAATGAATAAGTTCCCGCGTGGTGTTACGCTAATTTTATTATCAATTATAGTGACTAGTTCATCTTTTATAAGTGGCGCCAGCGCTACTAATGCATCCTCAAAGTAGTCATTAAATATAAGCGCGTGTTTTTCACTAAAGTCTTGTATATCTAATTCAAATTGGCAAATGAGCTGTTTAATTGCATCAGCACGAATTACATCATCATGTGTTAAGTGCATTCCTTTATTAAGAGCACTACCGCTTTGTGTTTCTACGTTGTGGTAATAATGTTTTAATTCTTTTTGATTTTGTAAAATGGCGGTGCCAATTTGTGAAATTGATGACACGCCTAAACCTAATAAATCACAATTTCCATGGGTTGTATAACCTTGAAAGTTACGATGTAACTTGCCTACATTTTGCGCAACAGCTAGTTCGTTATCAGTTTTTGCAAAATGGTCCATACCAATAAATTGATAGCCTGCTTGCGTCATCTGCTCCAGCGTATTTTTAAACATGGTGAGCTTATTATGAGCACTGGGTAAATCTGCATCTTTAATCTTACGCTGTGCAGCAAAGCGCTCTGGTAAATGCGCGTAGTTAAACACTGATACTCTGTCAGGGCTTAACTCAATAAGTTGCTCTATAGTTTTCTTAAAGCTCTCTGGCGTTTGCAGAGGTAGCCCGTAAATCATATCTGCATTAATAGATTGAAATCCTAGCTCGCGAGCTTGTGTAATTAATTGCTTAACGGTATCTGCATTTTGCGGGCGATTAACAGCAAGTTGCACGTCGTCGTTAAAGTCTTGAATCCCAAATGAGACACGGTTAAAGCCAAGCATTCTTAAATCAACAAGCATATTATCGGCAAGTGAGCGTGGGTCTATTTCAATACCGCGCTCTGTTGTGCGTGTAAAATTAAAGTGTTGTTCTAAAAGTTTAATTAAACGGGTCATTTGTTTTGCGGTTAAAAAGGTGGGAGTACCGCCACCTAAATGCAATTGCTCAACCGTGTAGCTTTTAAATAAAGGCGCTTGGGCAGTAATTTCTTTTGCTAAAAAGTCGAGATACGTATCTGCCTTAGATTGATGACGGGTAATTATTTTATTACAGCCACAGTAGTAGCAAAGCTGACTACAAAACGGGATGTGAATATATAAAGAAAGAGAGCGAGTTGTTGACGATTCTATAGCGCTTAGTAGGTCTTGTTGCTGATATCCGTCACGCAGTGATAAAGCCGTGGGATAAGAGGTATAACGCGGACCAGACACATTATATTTGTTTATTAGGGTTTCATCCCATTGTGGAAGTTTAATCATCACGCACACCTAAGTATTTATTTAGGAGGGATTATAAAAAAGTACTCAGGAAGGCGGTTTGATCTATAACAAAAAAGGTGCCGAAGCACCTTTTTTAATAAAATATAACTTAATACGACCTAATTAATACGTAATAGTATGAGCATCTTTAAGGTATTGAAATAATTCTTTATAACCTTTACCCGGCTTTTCAGCTTTCGCTTCTTTTGCCGCATTTCGAACCAATTGGCGCATTTGTTGACGATCAAGAGATGGAAACTGCTCAATAGTCTCATTGATAAGGTCATCACCTTGCTCAATTAAATCTGAACGTAATTGCTCAATTTTTTTGACCAATACTTCAGCTTGGTTATTTTTATTAAGCATCACATCGATAATCGCTTTAATATCATCAATGTTTTCTACAGTACGCAATGTTTTAGCGATGTAATTTAAGTGGCGGCGATACGCGTCGCTTTTGTTACTTATTTTATCAGCAACAACCATCGCTTCTTTTAAATCGTCATTTAATGGCAGGCGTTCGCGCTGTTTTTTACCCATTTTGGCAATTTCAGTACCTAACTGATGAAACTCTTGCGCTTCGCGTTTAAGCTCCGTTCTTGATACATATTCAATTTCTTCTTCAATTTCAGCAGGCTTGCCTTTTTTCTTTGCCATGGGGTGCTCTTAAATAAAAATAACTTTTGCCATTATACATGAATATGATACTTAGGAATATTAGCTGATGTGATGCATTGAGTGTGTTAGCATTTAAATATAAGAAATGCGTGCATTATGCCTCTAAGGCTCAGGACTTAATTTATGAAAAGCCAACAAAACGATCCAATTTATTCTCAAATATCGCAAGTTAAAGATGCGGTAGCAGAAGTACTCGAACATGCTAAAAAATTAGGCGCTACAGCTGCAGAAGCTGCGATGTCTAGCACGTCTGGTTTATCGGTTAGTACACGAATGGGTGAAGTAGAAACCATTGAGTTCAACCAAGACGGCGGCTTAGGCATTAGTGTATATGTTGGTAATAATAAAGGCTCGGCGTCAACGGCTGATTTAAATCCAAAAACATTGCGCACGGTAGTCGAAAAAGCGATTGATATAGCCAAATTTACATCTGATGATCCATTTAACGGCGTTGCTGATAAAGAGTTACTTGAATTTAATCCTAAAGATTTAGATTTATATCATCCTTGGGATGTAAGTCCTGAGGAAGGCATTGAGCTTTGTCATGCTGCTGAGCAAGCTGCATTAAATGCGGACGAGCGTATTGTTAACTCTGATGGTGCGAGTTTTTCATCGCATCAGGGATTACGTGTTTATGGTAACAGCCACGGTTTAATTGCAGGTTTTCCGCGCACTCGTCATAGTATTAGTACTATGGTAATAGGTAAAGATGGCGAACACATGCAGCGCGACTCTGCTTATACAGTTGCTCGCGATCAGGCTGGTTTAAATGATGCTGCGGCAGTGGGTCTTGAAGCGGCAGCTGAAACCTTAGCTAAATTAAACAGCCAAAAGTTAGGCACAATGAAAGTGCCTGTTATTTTTAGAGCAGATATTGCAAATTCATTGTTTGGTCACTTGGTGTCGGCAATTGGTGGTGGCGCGCTTTATCGTAAATCAAGCTTTTTACTTGATAGCTTAGGCACTCAGGTATTTAGTAATTGTGTGAATATTGCTGAGCGCCCACATATTTTAAAAGGGTTGGCATCGTCACCGTTTGATAGCGAAGGTGTTAAAACATTCGATAGAGAAATAATTCAAGGCGGCGAGTTACAAACTTATTTATTAGCAAGTTATGCTGCGCGTAAAATGAACATGATGCCAACAGGACATGCTGGCGGTATACATAACTGGCTCGTTGAGCAAACTCATAACGATTTAACTGCACTATTAAAAACCATGGGTACTGGCTTATTAGTTACAGAGCTAATGGGGCAGGGCGTAAATACCGTAACGGGTGACTACTCTCGTGGTGCTGCAGGTTTTTGGGTTGAAAATGGTGAAATTCAATATCCGGTAAGTGAAATTACTATTGCTGGTAATTTAAAAGACATGTTTAAAGGTATTTCCGCCATTGGTGGTGATATAGAACGCCGTGGTGGTATTCAAACAGGCTCAGTACTAATAGAGCAAATGCAAATAGCCGGCGCGTAGTATTAATATGCAGTGTATACTTAGACCCAGAGTATTATCTCTGGGTCTAAGTGAGTTTTTACGAGGTGTAAAATGGCTAAAGATAGATATGCACCAAAACCGCTAACCGATATTATGGCGGGGTTAAATAATCGTTTATCGGCTTATGCAGGCAAAAGCCAAGCACTTGATACACAGCAAACCTTATTAAAAGATTTTTTAGGCCCTAAATTGGGTGATAAATGCCGAGTTAGTAATTACCGAGACGGCACGCTAATGATAGAGGCTGTGTCTGCGCCTATCGCGCTTAGGCTTAATTATTTAAAAATGGATATGCTTTCACACTTTAGAGCAGCTGGAATGGCAGAGCTCGGGCAAATAAAAATAACTGCAAACCCTCAATCAACTCAGCGATTAAGTACCGCTAATAAATCGGGCAGCCCTACAGTTACCAACTCACGTAAAATGAGTGAGCAAACCGCTAATTACTTAAATGCGATAGCGGCTTCTGCCCCCCCTTCATTAAAAGAAAAACTAGAGCGTTTAGCGCTCCACGGGAAGAATAAAAGTTAGCCTTAGCCACCCGCTATATTGTTATTGGTAGGGCTATTTTTGCAGCTCACCGCATTCAAAATACTTTGTTACATATTCCATTTTATTGTTGGTCTAATGAGGTTTATGATACTGCGTGGTGTGCTTTATTATTTAAAGCTCCCTTGATACCCATTCCATTAAGTAAAAGCGTACAGGCAGTGCTATTTTTACTCCTGCTATATTCAAGAATTTAATGGAGTTGGTATGTGATACCAACCTGCATAAATCTTTGATCAATTTAACGAATTAAATTGCACTATAACGTCGTTAAAAATTTTTTATTTAGAACAACTAGATACAAAAACTTTTGCCTAGTTCTAGCGTAATTTTCTTA
>NZ_JACJFA010000025.1:0-48705 GCF_014164345.1 Pseudoalteromonas sp. SG43-5 | reverse complement strand
TACTTTCTGTTACCGCTCGACTTGCATGTGTTAGGCCTGCCGCCAGCGTTCAATCTGAGCCATGATCAAACTCTTCAATTAAAAAGTTTTATGTCTTTCGACAGCTCAATGAATTCTGAATTTTTGTTTTTGTTGCCAAAAACGAATTGACTGTGCGTTATTATTTTCACTTTTAAAAAAGTGAAATCAAAACAGCTCAAGGCTGAATCTTTTAATAACATATGGTCACTCAGTTTCAATTGAGACTCTAATTTGTTTGCCTCGCTACCGAAGTAGGTTGGCTGTTAGAGCTCAATCTGTACGAGTGCCCACACAGATGATTGCTTTATATTGTTAAAGAACGTTTTGAGTCGCTTCAGCGTCTCAAGGGATGCGAATAATACACCCTTTATTTTTCGAGTCAACACTTTGTTTTAAACTTTCTTTCGACAATTTAAAACCGAAGTTTTATTTAACTCTCTGAGTAGTTCGTGCCTCGCTATGCTTCGGCGTTTCCCGTCTCAGTGGGGTCGCATTATAGGGAGCGGCGGATTTTACGCAAGCGTTATTTGCATAAAATAGTAATTAAAATTAAGCCCCAAGCAAGTGCACACGATAGACACAAGTTACCCACAAAACCCTGTTGATAACTCTGTTTTTGAACTTTAAAACTAAACACTTTTATCCTGATGTGATAAGTTGCGGTCACTTTTTTTAACTCATGTATTTAGGCAGTATCCATGACAGACATAATAAATAGTATAAGTGCCCTTCTATGGGGGCAAGTTCTCGTCTACTTATTAATAGCAGCGGGCCTCTTCTTTACTTTTCGACTAGGCTTTATTCAATTTGTGCAATTCCCACATATGTTCAAAGTTATGTTTGGTTCTCGTAAATGTGCCGATAACGAAATTTCATCCTTTCAGGCTTTTTGTACTTCATTAGCAGCTCGTGTCGGTACTGGCAATATGGCAGGTGTTGCTGTCGCCTTATACCTAGGTGGCCCAGGTGCTATTTTCTGGATGTGGCTTATTGCATTAATAGGTATGGCTACAAGTTTTGCCGAGAGTACTCTAGCTCAGGCTTATAAAACAAAAGATGCAGATGGTAATTTTAGAGGTGGCCCTGCTTATTATATGCAAAACGGTCTAGGCAAACGTTGGATGGGAACTTTATTCTCGTTATGTTTAATTTTAGCCTTTGGTTTAGTATTTAACGCAGTACAGTCAAACTCTATTGCTGCAGCATTTGAAGTAGCGTTTGATGTACCTAAGTATATAGTAGGCATTTGCTTGGTTATTGGTTCTGGCATCATTATTTTTGGTGGCCTAAAAACAATTTCTCGCTTTGCTGAAATGGTTGTGCCATTTATGGCATTAGCTTACCTGCTGGTTGCACTTTATGTATGCGCCATTAACTTTACTGCACTACCAGATGTGCTAGTGCTTATTATAAAAAGTGCTTTTGGTATTGAACAAGCTGGTGCTGGTGCTATTGGTTATGGTGTTACACAAGCGATGATCCAAGGTATAAAGCGTGGTTTATTCTCAAACGAAGCTGGTATGGGTAGTGCAGCTAATGCCGCGGCTACTGCGACACCTTACCCTCCTCACCCAGCATCACAAGGTTATGTGCAAATGTTAGGCGTATTTATTGATACTATTGTTATTTGTACAGCGACTGCTTCTCTTATTTTACTATCGCAGCAATTAGTACCTGAATCTGGTGTAATGGGGATTGAACTTACACAAGCAGCATTACAAGAACATGTCGGCGACTGGGGTACTTACTTTATTGCTATTGCTATATTGTTTTTTGCTTTTACTTCTATTGTGGCTAATTACTCTTACGCTGAAACAAATTTAATGTTTTTAGAGCACAACTCTAATAAAGGTATGTTTATCTTTAGACTTGTTGTTTTAGGTATGGTGATGTTTGGTGCTGTTGGTGAGCTTGGTTTAATTTGGACGCTGGCAGATATATCAATGGGTTTAATGGCCATTGTAAACGTTATAGCGCTATTTATGCTTTCAGGTGTTGTTGTATGGCTTTCAAAAGACTATAACGAACAACGCAAAAAGGGCTTAATACCCACCTTTGACAAAAGTAAGCATCCTAAACTTGCTAAAGAGGTTGACCCAGAGGCCTGGGAATAGAAAATAATCAGCGAGCTACGGCTCGCTTTTTTAGTTCTAAAAATAACAAATACTACGCTTAATCATCTCATTTCTTATAAATAAAAGTTATATTAATTTTAAAACTATTTTATATTTAATTACGTAGGATGTATGAATTAAGTTATCTATAAAAAGGAGATCCGATGGATGACATGACAAAAAAATACAGTATAGACACTACTGATTACCAAGTTGGGCAAGATAATGTACAAAAGTGGGGATTTGATATCCATAATCCAGTATTTGGTATAAGCGCCTTCTTAGTTGTTTTATTTGTAATACTTACCCTAGTTTTTGACCCTACCGTTACCCGTGATGCACTAACCTCGACTAAAGACGCAATAATTAATCAATTTGATAGTTACTTTATGTTACTAGCCAATGCCTTTGTGATATTTTGCGTTATTTTAGCATTTTCTCCTTTAGGTAAAATTCGGTTGGGTGGCGTAAAAGCTCGTCCTGAACATGGTTACATGTCATGGCTTTCAATGCTCTTTGCAGCAGGAATGGGGATTGGCTTACTGTTTTGGGGAGTTGCTGAGCCAACTGCATATTATACTGGTTGGTATCATATGCCTATGGGCGTTGAGCCAAACTCACCGCAAGCACACTCTTTAGCTTTGGGTGCAACCATGTACCACTGGGGTTTACATGGATGGGCGATTTACGCTGTTGTTGGATTAAGCTTGGCTTTTTTTGCATTTAATAAAGGCCTTCCTTTATCTATACGTTCGGTTTTTTATCCATTATTTGGTGATCGCGCCTGGGGATGGCTCGGTCATATCATAGATATACTCGCTGTACTGTCTACTTTATTTGGTTTAGCTACATCGCTAGGCCTTGGCGCTCAACAAGCTACCAGCGGGATAAATTATCTGTTAGGCACTGATTACGGGACTGCTTTTCAAATATCTGTTATTGGTTTAGTAACGTGCATTGCAATTTTCTCAGTTATTAGAGGTATTGAGGGGGGTGTTAAAGTACTGAGCAATGTTAATTTAATTTGTGCATTTATTTTATTATTAGCCGTTATTGCCCTTACTTTCTCTGATGCAATTACTGCTATTTGGTTTACCCTTGGGGCGTACGTAGAGCACTTTGTACCTTTGAGCAATCCATTCAATAGACCCGATGAAGATTGGATGCACTCTTGGACTGTGTTTTATTGGGCATGGTGGATATCATGGTCGCCGTTTGTTGGGATGTTTATTGCCCGAGTTTCAAAGGGGCGCACTGTACGCGAGTTTTTACTCGTCGTCATTGGCCTACCCACGCTTCTTAGTTTGGTTTGGATGGGCGTATTCGGAAATATGGCAATTACACAAGTTATAGATAAAGTTGGCCCACTTGGACAAAATGGTTTAACTGATATCTCAGTGACTTTATTTCAAGTATACGAGCAGTTACCTCTTTCTAGTTTTATTTCTATTATTTCTATAGCACTCGTTTTGGTGTTTTTTATAACGTCGTCTGATTCAGGATCGCTTGTAATAGATGGTATAACTGCGGGCGGTAAAATAGATGCACCAGTGCCACAACGTATATTTTGGGCTTCAGTCGAAGGCGTGATTGCAGCAGTATTGCTCTGGGTTGGTGGCTCGCAAGCATTGCAAGCGCTTCAGTCGGGCGTAGTTACTACAGCTTTGCCGTTTTCAATAGTACTTATTTTAATGTGTGTTGCGCTTATTCAAGGCTTGTTGAGCGAGTATCCAATTTACAAAGCTCAGAGTAAACTGCAATAACAATTTATCCTTTATAAGCGATCCTCAAGGGTCGCTTATAAAATCTTCGCAATTCATATAACTAAGTGCTTAACGCATTCCCTATACTCCCACCTTAAATTTATTTTAGACACCGCACTTCTATTACATTCATTAATGCCACCCCTCGTTAAAACTTAGGTACAGGAGTAATTGCCAAGAAAATTAAATAACCAGCGTTCTGATTTTTTGCTTTGTTATAAACAGGTGCTCTTATACCAATTCGCTTAATTAAGTGATCTATTTTGAGGATGGTGAAACTCTAAGATATTAAAAAGAAATAGATTTTAAAGGTAAGTAGGTATTAAAACTAAGATTAGAGTATTTAAGTAAGAATAATTTTTGAATGTTTTAAAATTAGAAGCAATTTAGAATTTAAGTGAATTTTATCTGAGGATTTTAGTAAAGATGGTGCCCGAGGCCGGACTTGAACCGGCACGACTTGTTAGTCGAGGGATTTTAAATCCCTTGTGTCTACCAATTCCACCACTCGGGCATCGAGTTTGCTAATTAAAGCGTGTGGAGTAAATTATATGGAGGCGGAACCCGGAGTCGAACCGGGGTAAACGGATTTGCAATCCGGTGCATGGCCACTCTGCCATTCCGCCTAAATGTTTCCAAATAATTTGGAGCGGTACACGAGGCTCGAACTCGTGACCTCGACCTTGGCAAGGTCGCGCTCTACCAACTGAGCTAGTACCGCAAAATACTATTTTATCAACTTTAAATTATCTTGGTTAAACAATTTAAAGTGGTGCCCGAGGCCGGACTTGAACCGGCACGACTTGTTAGTCGAGGGATTTTAAATCCCTTGTGTCTACCAATTCCACCACTCGGGCATCGAGTTTGCTATTTAAAGCAAGTGGATAAAACTAATATGGAGCGGTACACGAGGCTCGAACTCGTGACCTCGACCTTGGCAAGGTCGCGCTCTACCAACTGAGCTAGTACCGCATCATATTAATTCTAAATTAACCATTTTATAAATTACACTTGGTAATGCAATTAAACCACAAAGTGGTGCCCGAGGCCGGACTTGAACCGGCACGACTTGTTAGTCGAGGGATTTTAAATCCCTTGTGTCTACCAATTCCACCACTCGGGCATCGAGTTTGCTAACTAAAGCGTGTGGAGTGTTGAAATGGAGGCGGAACCCGGAGTCGAACCGAGGTAGACGGATTTGCAATCCGGTGCATGGCCACTCTGCCATTCCGCCCCAGTACGGGGTATTAACCTTAAGATAAACTTGGAGCGGTACACGAGGCTCGAACTCGTGACCTCGACCTTGGCAAGGTCGCGCTCTACCAACTGAGCTAGTACCGCATTTTATTTATCAGTTATTTGAATTAGCACATGATGATTTATGTGAACATTCAGGCAACTGATTAATTACCGTTTCGTTTATCTCGGGGGCTATGCCCTCTCAACACGGACGCATTCTACAGAGATTATTAAACGCGTCAATACAAAAAATGCTAGTTTTGAACTGTTTGCTTGTTTTTTATCTAAAACGGTGCGTTATTATACATTTAGAGTTAATTTTTAGTCAATTCACCCCATGCTGCACGTAAATATTGCATCATAGAACTCAAGGTTAAAAAGGTCGCAATGTACAGTAGTCCAAAACTTAAATAGTTCATCCATGTATCATATTGCCAAATCAAACCGATAATGGCTAACATTTGTGCAGCCGTCTTGATTTTACCCATGTTTGATACAGCGACATTACCACGCTTACCCTGCTCTGCCATCCATTCACGAAGTGCAGATATGATAATTTCACGGCTTATTATAATAAGAGCAGGTATGGTCATGTACATTGACTGGTACTGATCAGATAACGCTACAAGTGCGGCACATACCATTACTTTATCAGCAACAGGATCTAAAAAAGCACCAAAAGGGGTTGATTGCTCAAGCTTTCTTGCTAAATAACCGTCTAGTATATCGGTTATTGATGCAAGCCAAAAAATAAAGGCGGCAGCAAAAAAAGCCCAGCTATAAGGCAAATAAAATATCACCAAAAAAACGGGGATAAGAAAAAGTCTAAATGTTGTGAGTGTGTTTGGAATATTCCACATAACTACTTGGATATGTCTTTTTTGCTATATTCGCATGTAGGGCTAGCCCTTGTCATGCAAATGGTTAAATATCTTCTCAGCCATGTCAGGGCTGATCCCAGGAACTTTCTTTAACTGTTCTATATTAGCAGCTTTTACTCCCTGCATGCCCCCTAAATATTTTAATAATGTTTGCCGACGCTTAGAGCCGACTCCATTTATTTCTTCTAGTAGTGATTGCGTACGTTGTTTTTGGCGTTTATTACGATGCCCTGCAATTGCAAAACGATGAGATTCATCACGTATATGCTGTATTAAATGTAGCGCAGGTGCATCTGAATCCATAGGAATGGTTTTTCGACCACCGTCAATTAATAGTGTTTCAAGGCCAGGCTTACGGCTAGTACCTTTAGCGACACCTACTAATAAAGGCATTTTTGTATGTGGCCAGTTAGAAAAGTACTGCTCCGCGCGCCCAAGTTGCCCCTTACCACCATCAATAAAGATAACGTCTGGAATTTTGTCTTCATCTACTAATTTGTTGTAACGCTTATTAAGTGCAAACTCCATTGCAGCATAATCATCACCACCGGTTATACCCGTTACATTATAGCGCCTATACTCTTTCGTATTTGGGCCTTGTGAGTCAAATACAACACAACTTGCAACAGTGTTCTCACCCATGGTGTGGCTTATATCAAAACACTCCATTCGGGTAATATCATCAAGTCGCAATGTTGCTTTTAATTGTGCATAACGTTTATTAATAGAGTCTTGGGTACTTTGCTTAACTGCAATACTGTTTAATGCATTTTTATTGGCCAGTTGTAAGTATTGAGCACGCTCACCACGGGTAACTACTTTAAGTGTTACTTTGCGCTCACTTATTTGTGTGAGTGCTTCACCGAGTGCCCCGCTCTCTTCTATTTCAAACGGTAATATGATTTCTTTTGCAATACGCCCTGTTGCTCCTGGCGCTAAATAGTACTGTCCTAAAAATGAAGTCAATATTTCTTGCTCACTTGAATCTTTAGGTACTTTTGGAAAATACGTTTTACTACCTAATACTTTGTGATCGCGGATCATTAATAAATGAATACCATTTAAACCATTTAAATGAGCAAAACCAACTACGTCCATTTCAGCAAAATTACCTGATATAGACTGTTGCTCCTGCATTTTACGAAGTAGCATTATTTGGTCGCGAACTTTTGCCGCCAGTTCAAAGTTTAATTGTAGGCTGGCTGCTTCCATTTTCTTTATTAAATCAGCAATAACTTCGTGAGATTTACCCGTTAAAAACTTACGGACATAGTCAACTTGCTCGCTGTAATCATCATCCGTAACTTTATTCACACACGGAGCTGAGCAACGCTTAAGCTGATATTGCAGACACGGGCGACTTCTTGCGCGGTAATAAGCATCTTCACATTGACGAACAGGAAATATTTTTTGCATTAAGCGCAAGCTTTCAGATACCGCTCCCGCGCTCGGAAAAGGTCCAAAGTACTCACCTTTAATTTTACGGCTGCCACGATGAAACGCTAAACGAGGGTGTTTATGGCTAGTTAATAAAATATAGGGATACGACTTATCGTCGCGTAATAATATGTTGTAGCGAGGCTGGTATTTTTTTATTAGATTATTTTCAAGCAACAGCGCTTCTGTTTCAGTATTAGTGAGTGTGACTTCGATGTCACAAATATTACTCACTAAAACGCGTGTTTTGCTGTCGGTAATGTTACTTCTAAAGTAACTGCTCACACGCTTTTTTAAATGCTTAGCTTTACCAACATAAATAACTTGGTTGTCACTATCAAGCATGCGGTATACACCCGGCTCACTTGATAGCGTTTTGAGAAAATGTACGTGATCAAATTCAGACATAAATTATAGTTAGTACGAAACGTCTATATCAATCATTTTATGACGAATTGCTAAATGGGTAAGCTCAACATCACCACCTACATTTAGCTTTTCAAACATACGATAGCGATAGCTATTTACTGTTTTTGAACTTAGGTTTAAACGCTCAGCTATATTTTGTGCTTTTTCACCTTTAGTGATCATAAGCATAATTTGCAGTTCGCGTTCAGATAAGCTCTGAAAAGGATTTTCGTCTGTGCGACCTGTCACTTGCGCAAGTGCTATTTGCTGTGCAATTTCAGGAGCAATATAACGCTGACCGGCATGAACACAACGAATGGCACGCACCATTTCGTCAGAGCCAGCACCTTTAGTTAAAAAGCCATGTGCACCAATTTGCATTACTTTACTCGGAAACGGGTCTTCACAGTTAACGGTAAGCACAATAATTTTTACATCAGGGCAGTAACGACAAATCTTTTTAGTCGCTTCTAATCCGCCCATGCCTGGCATATTCATATCCATTAATACTATGTTTGGCGCATGCTGACGACAAAACTGTACAGCCTCTTCGCCAGTTTTAGCTTCACCAATTACTTTAAACCCTCGTACATCATCAAGAATACGCTTTATTCCTGTTCGTACAAGTTCATGGTCATCAACTAAAAGTACATTAATCAATGGAACATCCTCACTTACCTAACAACATGCAATTTAATTAAATTAATTTGCCACAGTAACATACATAAAGCGAAACAATAACTAATATTATTGCCTCGCCCTAATAGTTTAAAATGACGATTTTTCGCTAAATCTGTCAACCCATAACGCAATGATACCATCACCCGTTACATTACACGCAGTACCAAAGCTATCTTGTGCCAAATAAAGTGCAATCATTAATGCAACCGCGCCTTCATTAAACCCAAGCATGCTTGTTAATAGGCCAAGCGCCGACATAACTGCGCCACCTGGAGCACCTGGTGCTGCAATCATCACTACACCTAACATCATAATAAACGGTAGCATACCCATTAATGAAGGGACTTCCATGCTTGGTGATAAAAACATAACAGCCATTGCACAGGTTACTATGGTGATAGTTGAGCCAGATAAGTGAATAGTCGCGCAAAGTGGCACTGTAAAGTTAGCTACATCTTCTTTAACGTTATTTGCCTTACTTGATTGAAGCGATACTGGAATCGTTGCTGCGCTTGACATAGTACCTAACGCTGTAAAGTAAGCTGGTAGCATATTTTTAACTAATTCGATTGGATTACGTTTTAATAGTATACCTGTCGCTATATATAAAACGCTTAACCATAACCAGTGCATAACAAGCGCTGCAATTAGTACTACGCCAAATGTTTGCAGTGTATCTACCACAGTACCCGCTACCGTCATTTCGGCAAATACACCTGCAATGTAAAATGGTAAAGCAGGGATAATTACTTTTGATAATAATCCGTCAATCACATCACGGCCCTGATCAGACACCTTTTTAAGCGTATCAAGCTCTAATTGGCTCATGCCTATACCAAATACAAAAGCAGTTACTAATGCGGTCATTACACCCATCAGAGGTGGAATTTCTAAATCAATAAAGCTGCCAATTTCTGTAGCAACTTCTGCCTCGAATGTAATACCACCGCTTAAAAAAGGGATAACAGCACTTACTAATAAAAATGCAAGCGTACCTGCAATAATTGTAGAGCTATAAGCAAACCCGACTGTTTTACCAAGTAAGTGACCAGACCCTTTTGGTAAGCCTGCAATACCTGATGCAATAAAAAATAATATAATAAGTGGAATGGTAAAGGAGATAATTTGACCAATCAGCTCTTTTACTGTGAATAAAAGTTCAACACCAGTTATAGGTACATATAGTCCAACTAGGATACCGGCCACAATACCGGCAATTAATTTTAAGATTAATTTCATTGTGATTGCTTAATTGAATTTAGATACGTGTTTTTATCATGTTTTAGACGCATTGTGTGATAAAACTATTCAAGTTACATTCATATGCACAAATATTGAACAAACACAGCTTAATTCAATACTCTTTTGAACATTTTTTGACTAAACGAAGTTTTACTCTTTAAATTTTAAATTAAGCCCGCACCTATAATAACTAAAGCACCGCTAATAATTGATTTTTATTTCGACTGGTTATAAGCCCAATAGATATATGTTATAGCCAAACTTTACTTTAGTTTTTTTAAACTCACAGTAAAGTGTGTTTATATAGTTAGTAGCAAAGGCTATTAACACGTTGATCAGATTGCATCCAAAGGAACATTATGTCTACTATTTTTGAAGATAACTCACTAAGCATCGGTAATACACCGCTGGTAAAACTTAACCGTGTTACAGGTGGGAATGTATACGCTAAAGTTGAATCTCGTAATCCAAGCTTTAGTATCAAATGCCGCATTGGTGCATCGATGATTTGGGAAGCTGAAAAGTCAGGTCAGCTTGTTGAAGGTAAAGAACTTATTGAACCAACATCTGGGAACACCGGTATTGCACTTGCATTTGTTGCAGCAGCACGTGGTTACAAGTTAACGCTTACTATGCCAAACACCATGAGCCTAGAACGTCGCAAGCTATTAAAAGCATTAGGTGCAAATCTAGTACTTACCGACGGTGCAAAAGGTATGAATGGCGCAATTGAAAAAGCAAAAGAAATTCAAGCAACAGCACCTGATAAGTATATTTTATTACAACAATTCGAAAACCCTGCAAACCCAAAAATTCACTTTGAAACAACAGGCCCTGAAATTTATGATGCGCTTGATGGCAAAGTAGACTTTTTTGTAGCCGGTGTAGGTACTGGTGGTACTATTACAGGTGTTAGCCGTTACCTTAAAACAGAAAAAGGTCTAAACGTTAAGTCTATTGCTGTTGAGCCAACTAACTCTCCAGTTATTAGCCAAACGCTTGCCGGTGAAGAAATTAAACCAGGTCCTCATAAAATCCAAGGTATTGGTGCTGGCTTCATTCCTGGCAACTTAGATATGGACTTAATTGATGGCGCAGAGCTTGTATCTAACGAAGACGCAATTGCAATGGCGCATCAGTTAATGAAAAAAGAAGGTATTTTAGTAGGTATTTCGTCAGGTGCAGCGGTTGTTGCAGCTAAGCGAATTGCTGAAAAGCCTGAAAACGCAGATAAAAATATTGTTGTTATCCTACCTAGTGCAACTGAGCGCTACTTATCAAGCCCAATGTTTGATGAAGAGTTTAGTGAACAAGAACTAGTACAATAAGTAATTTTAAGATTTTTAGAAGGATGCTTTAGGCATCCTTTTTTATTATTTATTATCCAATTTTCTATTTATTGCCTGCCATACCTTTACATCTGCATAGATAAACCACACACTTTAAAAAAACTAATTAATAATAATTAATATGAAAAAAATCACGAGTTTATTAAGTTTGGTCATCTGTTTATTTTTATCAGCCTGTGGTGACGATACCAAAACACTTGGCGACACTCCTGGCGATACAGCAACCGCTTATTTTGATGCGCTTTATAACCAGCAAGACCTTCAAAAAGCCAGCACCATGGCAACCCCCAACCTTACACGTATAATGAAATCCTACGGCACCGCTAAACAGTTTTCCCGTAACTTAGTAAATATGCAATACGATGAAGTCACCATTGAAGTTGATATGACCAATATGAGCGTCCGTGAACAATACGGCGATAACGCTAAAATAAACCTTATTTTTACCGGCTATTTAAATGGTGATAAAATTGACGAAATGCGCAGTGTAAAAATGCTTCGTAAAAAGGGAAAATGGTACATAGATAAAATTGTTGCCGACCCTTACGCTCGTTAAAAATAAATGAATTAAACATAAAAAGGCCTTACATTCGTAAGGCCTTTTTCGTTTTAGCAGGGCGTGTTGATCTTTGTGGATTGAAATTTGTTCAATCTAGGGGCGATTTAATCGCGGCGCGAGGTTTGTAACCTAGTGGGCTAAGTAAAAACCGAGCAACAAAGAGTTAATCGTCCCTAGAAAGAACCCAAAGGGCAGCGCATGTTTGGCATTTATGCTGCGTTATCGCCTATTTATGGGGAATAACCACACTACATAGGCTCTGCCTTGCCTAAAAACCAAACAGTCTGCTGCAAATTCAACCACGAAAGGTCAACACGCCCTAGTATTTAAAGTACTGCGCTACAGCTCACCAGGTTGAAAGTTATCAACTGCAATGGCTTTCTTACGTAGCTTATTAGCATGATGCATTGCATCAGCATCCGTTTGCTCTAACAACTTATTTTCAAGCGCATAATTTATAGCACCTTCAATATCAAGCGTTGCAGGCACACTGCCCTTACGCTGCCATTGTTTTAAGTCTTTAAACTGCGCTTGCATATCATGCATAGCTAAAAATGCGCTTTCCATGACCCCTGTACCTGCATTTTCATCTACATAACATAAATGCGTTAAGCGGTTTCTAAATACACCAGGTTGAGTCATACGCTCGCAAATACTTTGTGCTATTTCATCACTTGGTCTGTGGTAATGGTTTCCAAGCGGGAACACGATACGTTTAAGGATAAAATTCACAACCGGATTTGAAAAGTTTTTAAAGAAGCCATTAAACGCTTGGCCAATTTCAAATAATGAGTTCTCAATTGCATATTTTACAAATGGTAAATCAGCTTGTTGGCGCCCTTCATCTTCATAACGTTTTAAAACAGTTGATGCTAAGTACAAATGACTTAATACATCACCCAAACGCGCTGATATCATTTCTTTACGTTTGAGCTCACCGCCAAGCATTAACATTGCAACGTCTGTACAAATAGCTAAGCCTCGGCTCATTCTACTCAGTTGTTTATAATAAATAGCCGTTTCACCACCTACAGGCGCTTTAGCAAAGTAGCTACGTGTTAAGCCATGCACAAATGCCATACCTGCATTACTTGCTGCAAATATTATATGGTTCATTAATAAACCATCAAATTGTTCAAGTGCTGCGTCGTCATCTTCCATTGCAGCGGCTTCCATTTCTTTTAAAACAAATGGGTGGCAGCGTGTTGCACCTTGGCCAAATATCATTAAGTTACGCGTTAAAATATTCGCGCCTTCAACCGTAATTGATACTGGAATCCCCATATAGCCATGCGCCAAATAGTTATTAGGCCCTACTTGAATTCCTTTACCGGAATGAATATCCATTGCATCATTCATTATCGTACGACCCATTTCAGTCATATGGTATTTAGCAATCGCTGTTACAACCGACGGGCTTAATTTTAAATCAATCGCACCTGCGGTCATTAATCTGCACGACTCAAGTGTGTAAGTTAAACCACCAATACGTGCAAGTGCCTCTTGCACGCCTTCAAACTGCCCTATAGATACACCAAACTGCTGGCGTACCATGGCGTATGCCGATGTCATTTTTGAAGCTAAATGTCCAGTTGCTGCACTTAATGCCGGTAGTGATATACCACGCCCTGCACTTAAACATTCAACAAGCATTCTCCAGCCACGCCCTGCACACTCTTGACCGCCAATGATCCAGTCCAGTGGTATAAATACATCTTTACCGTAAGTGGTACCATTCATGAAGGCCATATTAAGTGGATAATGACGCTCACCCGTTTCGACACCCGGATGATCGGTTGGTATAAGCGCACACGTTATGCCTAGCTCTTTTTTATCACCTAATAAAGCGTCTGGATCATACATTTTAAATGCTAAGCCGAGAACAGTAGCAACGGGTGCAAGCGTAATGTAACGCTTTGACCAATTTAAACGCAGGCCCATTACTTGCTCGCCATTGTGCTCACCCATACACACCACACCGGAATCAGGAATGCTGCCAGCATCAGAGCCCGCCTCTGGTCCCGTTAGTGCAAAACAAGGAACATCTTTACCATTAGCTAAACTTGGCAGCCAACGATCTTGCTGCTCTTTAGTACCATAGTGAAGAAGTAACTCTCCCGGACCTAAGCTATTAGGCACCATAACAGTGACTGCGGCTGTTAAGCTTTTAGTCGAAATTTTTGACACTATCGTCGAATTAGCAATTGCCGAGAACTCACGACCGCCAAATTTTTCAGGAATGATCAGCGCAAAAAAACCTTCTGTTTTTAGGTAATCCCACACTTCTTTTGGTAAGTCTTTGTCTTTTTGTACAATTTGATAATCATCAAGCATCGCCAATAAGGTTTCTACTTGGTTAGCCATAAATGCGTTTTCTTTATCGCTAAGCTCTGGTTTTGGAAAGTGGTGCAGTTTTTGCCAGTCTGGGTTACCACTAAATAACTCACCATCCCACCAAACATCACCTGCTTCCATTGCCTCTCGCTCTGTTTGCGATAATGGCGGAAGCACCTTTTTGAACATTTTAAACGTAGGACGACTAATCAAGTTTAGGCGAATATCTTTAACCGCAAAAATAACCACCACGACCAGCAATATTATAAATATTAACATGCGCACATTCCTTACACATTGAATGAAAATAGTAACTTAATTATGACCCATCTTAATTTAAATACAATCATTGCACGACGAGTCGTGAGCCTTAACGCATTCATTTTATTGTTTTAAACATCACTGCTATTATCAACGTTTTAATAACAATAAATTAAAGGAATAGCATGACCCCCTTTCGATTTAAACTAAGTATGAGCGCCTTAATGGTAGCAAGTACTCTTGCTTTAACGGCCTGCGATGCGCAAGTATCTATCGACACTACCGATTCACCACACACTAAAAAAGCTGTAACAGCTAAAGATGCAAATACATTTATAACAAACACAGAAAAAGAACTAAGTGCACTTTATTTAGAATCGAGCCGTGCAGAGTGGATTTACGCAAACTTTATTACTCACGATACATCTGCTCTATCGGCTGAAGTTAACCGTAAAATGACCGAAACAGTCGTGCGTTTAGCAAATGAAGCTGCAAAATACGACGAACTAGAGCTTGATTACGATGCTCGCCGTAAGCTTGATAAACTAAAACTAGCACTTACACTTCCAGCCCCACAAGACGCTGATAAAACAGCACAACTTTCACAAATTGTTGCAGAGCTTGGCGGGCTATATGGTAAGGGTAAATACTGTAAAGAAGATGGCAGCTGTTTAAGCCTTGGCGACATGACCTCAAAAATGGCCACCAGCCGAGATTACAACGAACTACTTGATTTATGGCAAGGCTGGCGTGAAATATCAAAACCCATGCGCCCACTTTACGAGCAACAAGTAGCACTTACCAACGAAGGTTCGAAGGAGCTTGGTTATGCCGATACGGGCGCTATGTGGCGCAGTAAATACGATATGCCTGCTGATGACTTTACCACTGAGCTTGACCGTATTTGGGGCCAAGTTAAACCACTTTATAACTCGCTACACTGCCATGTTCGCGCAAAGTTAGGTGAAAAGTACGGCACCGACAAAGTACCTCAAGATCAGCCAATACCAGCACACTTACTCGGTAATATGTGGGCGCAAGCATGGGGTAATATTTACGATGTAGTTGCACCAGAAAACGCCGATCCGGGTTACGACGTAACCGAGTTATTAGCTCAAAATAATTACGACGAACTTAAAATGGTCAAAGGGGCTGAAAACTTTTTTACCTCAATGGGTTTTGATGCGCTACCAGAGACATTTTACGAGCGTTCATTGTTTGTAAAACCAAAAGACAGAGATGTGCAGTGTCATGCATCAGCATGGAATATCGATAGCAAAGACGATTTACGCATTAAAATGTGTATTCAGCGCACAGGCGAAGAGTTTTCAGTTATTCACCATGAATTAGGTCATAACTTTTATCAACGCGCATATAACAAGCAGCCTTTATTTTATCAAGAAAGTGCAAACGATGGTTTTCATGAAGCCATTGGAGACACCATTGCCTTATCGGTTACACCGGGTTACTTAAAAGAAATCGGCTTACTTGAACAAGTACCTGATGAATCTAAAGATATCGGTTTGTTGATGAACAATGGCACTTGATAAAGTAGCCTTTGTACCGTTTAGCTTAATGGTTGATCAGTGGCGTTGGCAGGTATTTTCAGGTGAAGTAGCCCCAGAGAACTACAATAAAGCTTGGTGGGAACTACGTGAAAAATACCAAGGAGTGCAAGCTCCTATCGCACGTAGCGAAAACGACTTTGATCCGGGTGCTAAGTACCACGTTCCGGGTAACACGCCTTATACACGTTACTTTTTAGCGCATATTTTACAATTTGAGTTTCATCGCAGCTTATGTGAAATTGCCGGTAACGATAAAGCCATTCATCGCTGCTCTATTTATAATTCAAAAGAAGCAGGGGATAGGCTAAACGCTATGCTTGAAATGGGTTCATCTCGCCCTTGGCAAGAAGCGCTTGAAACTGTAACAGGTAAGCCGCAAATGGATGCAACAGCAATGCTCGATTACTTTGCACCATTACAAACATATTTAGATAAACAAAACGAAGGCCGCAACTGCGGCTGGTAAATAGCGCTGAACAAAAAGCCCGCTAAATTTAGCGGGCTTTTGATATTACTTTTGTATTAACTAAGTAGGGGACTTAATTAAAACTGGAAACGCATGTTAGCAAAGTACGCATCGTTATCAGAATCATCAGCGTTGTTTTCGTAACCCACCTTTACACCAATATTTTTATTGATGAAGTGCTGAGCACCAAAGCTGTAAGTGTCTTGCTTGTTGTAGTTAGCAAATACAGATGTTGCTTTTGAAAAGTAGTAGTTAGTTTCTGCTACCCATTGGTTTTCTGCGTCATCAATGCTTTCGTATTTACCTTCAAAAGTTAGGTAGTTACCTTGCTGTAAATCAATAAAGTATTTAGCAGCAACTGCACGGTAATCAAAATCGTCGTCTGATGTAAGTGTAACACCTACGTAATCTGTGCTGTTTAGCATGTAGTTGTAAGCTAAATCAAATAATGCGTAATCGTCGCCGTCTTTGTTTTCAACTAGTGTTACTTTTGCAAGTAAATCAGGGTTGAAAAAGTAACCACCCGTCAGTTTATAAAGCTCACTGTTAGAACCTGAATCTGGGTCTAGGTTTTCGTAAGATGCGCCAACAACAAATTCATTAATGAAGTATTCACCACCAACTGATGTTAAATCGCCAAAGTCGTCATCAGCATAGCCACCATATACGTTAGTTTGTTTATTGATGTATTCAAACTGATCGTACGGACCTAAAGTTTTTTTAGGAGATAAGTAGTAAATAGAATCTACAGCAACGGTGTCGTTGTTATCGCTATTTTTGTAGCTTAGGTTACTAATTGAATTATAGCTGTCTGCAGCAGCCGCAGTGCTAGATAATAAAATGCTCGAAATAATAACTGCTAATTTTTTCATTGTAAGACTTCCCTATGTACATTGCTTTTTATGCTCTAGCTGTATTGCTAAAGTCGAGGCACATGCTAACGTTAGGAAACTGAATGAAAACTTAACTAACCAGTTGTATTTATTAAGTTAATTGTAAGGAAGTGTTGTAAACTGTAAAATTAAAGTAGTTGCAACATCTAGTCAACAACTACTTAAAACATGTACTGTATTAAAGCGCGTGTTGGCTAATAATTCGGTAAACATCGTTAATATTATCGCCAGACTTAAACTCTTTACTAATTGGTGTTGGATCTGAGCCAACCCATATTTTTAGCTCGGCATCTAAGTCAAAATGGCCTGCACTTTCTTTACTAAACTTGGTAATTTTAGAGTAAGCAATACTCACCATTTCCATTTTAGAACCTGTCATACCTTGCTTATCAATTAAGATTAAGCGCTTATTAGTAAAAATAAACATATCACGTACTACTTTATATGCTTTTTCTACTTGCTCGCCGTCAATTAATGTATTGGCAAGGATTTTTTCTAAATCAGAATCGTCAACTTCGCTTGCATTACCCATAAGTCCGCTAAGTAAACCCATTATACTTTCTCCTGTTTAAATATTTGATTCTCTAATGTATGACCATTAACTAACTGTCGGTACTGCCAGTGTTGTTGATGACAAAAATTCAGTAGTGCAATATCAAGTGGATCGCTCGTTGGCTGATACTCAACTACATATTCTTTATGTTGGCTCATATACACCCGGCTCACCCCTGCAATTGCTTGAAGCTGTTGCTCAACATTCTGATAAGCCTCGCTTAGCATTAATGTATAAAAGTGTTTATCGGTATTATTAGTTTTTGTTTGATGCTCGCTTAGTACGCCTTTATCTAAATGAAGTACCTGTGAGCATAGTCGCTCAAGCTCAGTTAAATCGTGAGAGCTTAAAATAAATGTAGCCTGTTCACTTAATTCTGATACCAGCTCACGTACTTCTCTGGCATGAATCGGATCAAGCCCTGCGGTTGCTTCATCAAGCATTACAATTTGTGGTGCGCCAATAAGTGCTTGCGCTATCGTAACGCGCTTGCGCATACCGTGCGATAAATCCCCCGCACGCTGCTTTGCAATTTCTTTTAAGCCAACTAAATCAAGTACACGTAGCGCCTCAGTTTGGCTTTGCTTTGCCCCCATACCTTGTAGCTTTGCATAAAAGGCGAGTTGCTTATCTATATTAAAACGGGGGTCAAGTTGCGCGTCTTGCGGTAATGCACTTACTTTATTAAATAAAGCAGCGCTACCAGGTTTGTGCCCTAATATTTCAAGGCTGCCTTTACTTGGCGCTATATAGCCGCACAACAAACTAAATAAGGTAGTTTTACCCGCACCATTTGGCCCAACAAGTGCCACTGGCGCGCCTTTGTTAATTTCAAAGTCCACATTATTAAGCGCAAGTTTTGCACCATACGATTTACTCAAACCGCTAGCTGTAATTAATGGTCTCATAGTGAGCTCCTTGCAAAAATACGTTGAGCAACGCTTAGTAATACCGCAGTTTGCACAAGGGGAATAGCCACAGCGCTCAATAATGGTAAATTTTGCCCCGCTAATAGCTCTATTTGCACACCCGGAAATAAATAATCAAGCAAGCCTAATGCGGGTATTTGCCATTGTAATATACCAACTACAATACCGCCTGCTGCAAAATATAAAATTGCCAATACAATAGATAAACGCGATGAGCGAGCAAAGGTATTAATTAACGTCATTAGTGCTACAAATGGGCACAAAGTAATCACTAATATTAAAAATATAGAAAGCGCACGGGCAAAACCACCAGCCAGTAAACTTGGATCTCTAAAACCCAATACCGCGAGTGTAGCCACAAGCGTTATACCCACCAAACATGCTAATACTCCTAGCTGCCCTAAAAAACGGCCAAACAGTATTTCAAAGCGAGTGGAGCGCAGTGATAAAAACCTTAGTGTGCCGCGCTCTCTATCGCCTACCGTTTGGTCGCTACAAATAAATAAACCAAAAACGGGAAAGCTATAAAGGGCTATTAACCAGTACATAGCAAATTCGGCCTCAGGCCAATCCAATAATTTACTTAAACCAATAGAACCTGATATATCACGGGCTATTTGCTCAAAATCAGGCGCACTTACAATGCCTACTGCCTGCCCTATTGGGTAGCGCAGTATTATTAGCCACACCAATGCAAAGGCAGCTAATGCAATAAGTCCACGTTTAGTTAAAAACATACGTACAAGCTCAAATCCCGCTATTTGCGTTAATCGCCCTACGTTTATCGGTAATGGTGTTGCCATTGACTATCCTTAATGACTTTTTATTTTCTGTGTATTTATCCACACTAAGTGTAAACACCTTGAATTACCAGCAAAAAAAAGCTCACCTGTGGTGAGCTTTGTAACAATACATTTAAATGTAACAGTATAAATTGCGATATAAATTATAAATACTGCTTATAAACCTCAAGTGCTTGGCTTAAATCGCTAATTAAATCTTCAACATCTTCAAGGCCTATGTGCAAACGAATAACCGGCCCTAAATCCCAACCTGTATTTGAGCGCAACCCTTTCATGGTTAAATTAGCCGTTACCAAACTTTCAAAACCGCCCCACGAAAAGCCCATTTTGATATGCTCAAGGCTATCTAAAAATGCATCAATCGCTTTTTGATTGCCGGTTTTCATCACAAATGAAAACAACCCATTACTGCCATCAAAGTCACGTTTAAAGAACTCATGCCCTGGGCAGCTTTCAAATGCAGGGTGTCGAATATGATCAACAAGCTCATGTTGCTCGAGCCATTTAGCTACTTCTATTGCTGCTTTTTCATGTTGATTTAAACGCACACCCATTGTACGCAGGCCTCTAAGTGCTAAATACGCATCATCGGCACTGGTACATTGCCCTAGTAAGTATGAGTTTTCGCGCAAGGTTGGCCAATACTTTTTATTAGCAACAGCCACCCCCATCATCACGTCTGAATGGCCAACAATATACTTTGTTGCAGCTTGAATACTAATATCAACACCGTGCTCTAACGGGCGATAATGCAGACCGTTACCGTAGGTATTATCAAGCATGGTCATTACGTTGTGCTCATTGGCTACTTTTACCATAGCGGGCACATCTTGCACTTCCATCGTAATAGAGCCTGGAGATTCTAAAAACAACACTTTAGTATTTGGCTGAATATAATCTTTAATACCTGCGCCAATGGTTGGCGGGTAATAGGTTGTTGTAATGCCCAGCCCCACTAAAATTTTATCGCAAAAATCGCGAGTTGGTTCGTACACGTTATCAACCATTAAAATATGATCACCGGTTTTTAAAAACGATAAAAATACTTGGCTGATCGCCGCAGCGCCACAAGGGTACAATGCACACCCTTCGCCGCCTTCAAGTTCTGTAATCGCTTCTTGCAGCGCAAAGTGTGTTGTTGTTCCTCGGCGCCCATAAAATAACGTTTTATCGCCACGGGTTTTAGCTGCTTCTTTTAAATCGGCTACAGTATCAAATACAATGGTAGATGCACGCTGTACAACGGGATTTACTACGCCATGTGTATAGGCTTTTTTTCGCCCTGATGATACCAGCTGAGTGTTTTTATTACTTTTACTCGACATTGTTAATCCTTAAGGGTTTGTGCGCCAATGCTCAATTAAATAACGAGAGATAGAATCGGTTCTAGGCAGCTTTAAATGCTCGCCTTCTTCGTGCCAATTACCAAATTGTGCTAGGTCTTCACGACTAAACCATTTTGCATCGTCTAGCTCTTCTTTATCTACGTTAATTTGCTCAGATGTCGCCTGTGCAAAAAAGCCAAGCATAATTGACGATGGGAACGGCCATGGCTGAGATGCAACATAACGTACGTTATCAACTTCTATGCCTGCCTCTTCTTTAACTTCACGCGCAACAGCTTGTTCTAGTGTCTCCCCTGGGTCTACAAATCCAGCAAGCGATGAATACATACCAGTGGGCCACGCAGCTTGGCGACCTAATAAACAGCGTTCTACTCCGTCAGCAAAGACTTTAGTAACGACCATAATTACCGCAGGATCGGTACGCGGGAATGTAGGATGCTTACAGTTTTCGTTTTCACATACACGAGAATGCCCGGCTTCCACTGAACGGTTTTTACTACCGCAGCGCCCACAAAAACGGTGCGTGGCATGCCAATAACATAGCCCTCTCGCAAGGGCTGCTATTGAGGCATATTTAATGGTTACTTGAGGCCCATATTGGCGAATATCAAAAAACTGAGCGCCCTCTATTAAAGGCGAAAGTACGCTTTCATACAGATCAGAAACATCCAATGCAAACACACCATGTTTAGCATTGTTTAAACCAACAAAAATAGCACTCGTTAAATCTAAATGTGCCACTTGTTGATACGTTAAATAGCTTACTTTAGGGGTATCTTTAATAAATAGGGTTTGATTATTTTTAACTAAAACCCATTTACTTTGCGCCGACATTTGCGCTTTAAGCCACGATGGGTCTTTACGAAAATTTGAGCCTCTATCTAGTGGCATGTTGCTGTAATGAAGCATGTAAGTCCTTGGTAACTCGTTATGCTTTAAAATTACCATAATCATTTAGCAAACCCAATTGATTACAGTAATAAAAAAAGCCTATATAAGGCTTAATTCATCTATTACGGCTTTGTATTAAAATCTCTCATGTTGCAGGCACTTAGCTTGCACTTTTTCAACTATTTTTTACTGTTAAAGTAGCAAAGTATTATCAATTAAATGAAATTGCTCTGCGCTTTGTTTTAATACCTCAGCAGTTAACCTGTCAGCACCGTATACATCGCACGGTACATTATATTGACTTTTTAAATGCCCAAGTAACAAAGCAAAGTCACCATCGCCAGAGAGCAAAATAACTTTATCAAGATTTTTACCCTGCTCTAACATGTCTATTGTTATGCCTACATCCCAATCGCCTTTAGCACTTCCATCACGGCGTTGAATAAATGGCTTTAGCTTTACGTCAAAACCAATCGCACGCAAAATATTTTGAAACTGATTTTGCTTTTCATCTCCTCGATAAATAGCATACGCAAAAGCACACTCAATATTGTATTGCGCCTCCATCATTCGCCAAAACGCATTGTAGTCAAAATTTTTCCCGTAACTCTCACGGCACGTGTAATAAATATTTTGCACATCAACAAAAATACCGACCCGTGGTTTCGTGCTTTGCTGCTCGTTTTGTAAAGTCATTTAGTGTCCTAGTGAGGATTAATAGCAATAAAAGTAACGTTATAAAATAAGTGTACCTTGCAATTTATATTTAAGTAACCTAAATTAGTTACATACCCTTATGTAACCAATATTGGTTACATATTAAAAAGTAACCATTTTGAGATTTTTATGATTGGTGTGATCAGCGGCGATATTATTAAATCGCAAACAATCCCTAAGCAGCAATACGATGCCATGCTTTATCAACTAGAGCAAAGTTTGCGAAACATTTCGGGGGAGCAAACACTTTGGAATATATACCGAGGCGATGCCTTTCAGTTACAAGTTAATAATCCTGAGCTCCTTTTTAAAAATGCCATACTTGTATATTTACACCTTAAATCGTCAGGTTATGAACTACGACAAAGCTTGGCGCTTGGGCAAATAGATAACCCACGCAGCGATATAAAAACAGCAACCGGTTCTGCTTTTACTCTTTCGGGGCAAGGCCTTGATAAAATAGGCAATCAACGCTTTGTTTTTAATATTAACGAGCAGCAGCTTGATGAAAGCTTAAATCTTAATTTAGCCTTTGCTGACGTATTGCTCACTAAAATCACACAAAAACAAGCAAATGCCCTGTACGTCTATTTAACATCACCAGACAACAGCCACGCGGCACTGGCTAAAGAGCTTAAAACAAGTCGCGAAAACGTAACCAAACTACTAAATTTAGCGCACTACCAACTTATAGAGCGCTTTATTAAGCACACACAACACGTTATAAAAAATATAATTAAAGGAGGTGAATAATGGCGTTTTCACTTTTACTGGTAGCGCTTATTATTGGCCACTTACTCGCTGATTTTTACTGGCAACCTATGAGTTGGGTAAACGACAGAAATACCCGTCACTTTAAAGCCAGTAAGCTTTATTTTCATGTACTAGTGCATGGTGTAACAAGTGCACTCATTATTACCGTGTGGGAATACATATTCGGGTGGCAGCAACTAAGCAGTGTTTTAATTGCCACGGCGAGCATTATATTGAGCCATTACTTTATTGATATAGCTAAATCGTATTCTAATAAAGGCGTGGTACCTTTTTTACTAGATCAAATAGCGCACATACTCGTTATTATTGCGCTCAGTATTTGGTTAACTGATAACAGTAGCTTTATGGCTGCAATTAATAATATGCTCACTGATCCCAAAATACTGTGGGTGGTATGCGGTTATTTAATTATTTTAAGTCCCAGCGCCGTATTTATAAGAATGATGTTAGAGCGTTTAACAAGCAACTTTTCAAGTACTGGTAGCTTACCACTTGCAGGGCAAAGCATAGGTATGTTGGAACGCGTACTTATGCTGAGCTTTATATTGCTTGACCAATTTGCAGGGCTTGGCTTTTTACTTGCGGCAAAGTCGGTATTTAGGTTTGGTGATTTAAGTGCAAGCAAAGATAAAAAACTTACCGAGTACGTTATGCTCGGCACACTACTTAGCGTAAGTGTTACTTTATTTATAGGCTTGGGTATTAACTATTTAATCAGGCAGGCAATACAGTAAGTACAAATTACAGGTAATAAAAACGCGCTGCCTCTATTTAATTAAAGAAGGGAGCGCGTTTTTTGTATCAGCATTTAACTAAATTCTAAATTAATTAAACGCTAGTGCAATCACTAATAATGATTAATCGTTATTGGTGCGACGACGGCGTTGGCCATTACCGCCAACAGATTCACGCTTTGCCCATGGATTTTGCGCGCTGTCATCTGTTTTAGCAGCTGGCTTTTTAGAACCACCACGGCGTGGGCCGGTACCATTACCACCATTGTTCGGCTTTTTGCTGTTAGGCTTGCTGCTATCAGATTTAGGCTTATTAAAAGGCTGCTTTTTCTTAGGCTTTTTAGCCGGCAGTGGGCGAGCATCTAATGCGCGTTCAGCTACTGGGTTAATAGGCTCAAAACCGTCTTCTTCAGCACGTGGAATAAGCTCACCAATAAAGCGTTCAATACCGTATAAATCAACAGCATCATCAACCGTTACAAACGAAATCGCATGACCCGACGCACCAGCACGGCCTGTACGGCCAATACGATGAACATAATCTTCATATACGTTTGGTAAGTCGTAGTTAACAACATGCGGTAATTCAACAATGTCTAAGCCACGTGCAACAATGTCTGTTGCTACTAATACGCGTACTTCACCACTTTTAAAACCATCAAGTGCTTTAACACGTGCGCCTTGTGATTTATTACCATGGATAGCCGCGCCTACAATGTCATCGCGCTCTAGTTGTTTAACTAAGCGGTTAGCACCGTGCTTTGTACGGCTAAACACTAATACTTGTTGCCAATCGTTAGTGCGAATCAAGTGGCTTAGCAATGCTGTTTTACGTGTTTTATCTACCGCGTAAACGCACTGAGTAACACTTTTCGCTGTGGTATTTTTTGCAGCAACTGAAATTTCAACTGGGTCATTAATTAACCCTTTTGCTAATGCACGAATTTCATCTGAAAATGTAGCCGAAAACATCAAGTTTTGACGTTTAGCAGGCATTTTAGCAATTAAGCGTTTAATATCGTGAATAAAGCCCATGTCTAACATGCGGTCAGCTTCATCGAGTACAAGCACTTCAACGCTATCAAATTTAACTGCATTTTGATTATGTAAGTCGATTAAACGACCCGGCGTTGCGACTAAAATATCAACACCTTTACGAAGACGCTGCATTTGTGGGTTAATTTTAACGCCACCGTAAACTACAAATGAGCTCACATCAGAATGCTTAGCGTACTCTTCAACGTTTTCGCTTACTTGCAAAGCAAGTTCACGTGTAGGCGTTAAAATAAGTGCACGTACGTGGTTACTCTTAGCTTTAGGGCCCGACGACAAGCGCTCAATAAGTGGTAATGTAAAACCCGCTGTTTTACCTGTACCTGTTTGCGCTGCTGCCATAACATCACGGCGTTCAATAATTGCAGGAATTGCTTGAGCCTGAATCGGCGTTGGCGTTTCATAGCCCTTTTCTAAAACCGCATTAACCAAAGACTGTGATAAACCTAAACCTTCAAAACTCATATAAACTCTCTTTTAAATAAGGCTACATTAGCCAGTTGCGCGCATTATACCTGTAGTAGCTAAGAATGCATGCCATTATTTACGTTGCATGCAATTGAGCATAGTTTATTAAAATTAAACCTGTGATTAAGTTGCTCAAAAATGCAAAAAACGGCCATAAGCCGTTTTTTGTTTATACTTAATTACTCTAAGTATTAGAGTTACTTAACACCTAACTCACGCAAACGTTCTTGCAAGTAGCTATCTGCCGTGTAGCGCTCTGAAAGCACAACATCTGGATGCGGGTGTAAAAATAACGGTAATGAAATACGCGATTTAGTAGATGCTTTACCCGTTGGGTTAATTACACGGTGAATTGTCGATGGGAAATACCCGCCCGACGCTTCTTGTAGCATGTCGCCGATATTAATAATTAAGCTGCCAAAATCACATGGCACGTCTAACCAACCGCCATCTGTTTTTTGAACTTGTAAACCTGGCTCATTAGAAGCGGGTAATACAGTCAATAAATTAATATCGCCATGGGCTGCTGCGCGAATAGCACCAGGCTCTTCATCACCCGTCATTGGTGGATAATGTAGGATACGTAACAATGTTTGCTCAGAATCGGCAATCATGTCTTTTAAATCAATTGAAAACTTAACACGCACATCAGCTGGTGCTTCAGCCTGAACCCAGCTTAATAATGTGCCAGCAAATTCACTTGCTAAACGGTAGTATTCACGTACATCAGCTTCAAGCTGGGCAGGAACGCGACCTTTAGGGTACACATGAAAGTACTCTTTAATGTCTTTTATTGTAAAGCCTTTCGCTACTTCTGATACTGAAGGCGGAAAGTAACCGTCTTGAGTTTCTTTAGAGAATAAAAAGTCGTGCTTTTGCTCTGAGTTAAAAAAGTCTTGCCAATTTTTGTAAATAGACTCAACTAAAGACTGTGGGATTGGGTGGTTTTTTAAAACGCCAAATCCAGTATTTCTTAACGATTCAACAAATTGTGCAGCCGCATCGGGAGCTTTATAATCAACAGTAGGTAATTGCATTGTACGTTCCAGTGAATAGGTTGTGTGAAGTGAGTTGCTTTTAATAGTGCTAAATTACTTATATAAAGTAGCAAAGACTTCATTATAGCGCTATGTGAGGATAGACAAATGACCTCAAAAACATAAGGACATATGTCCGCAAAACATAGTCACCGTCACTTTGCTTGATCAAGATCAACTTATAAAAAAACGTTGAATTTGCAAGGTTTAGTAACTATCTCTGGTCTACTAGGGCGTGCTGACCTTTGGTGGGTGAATTTGCAGCAGACTGTTTGGTATTTAAGCAAGGCAGAGCCTATGATGTGTGGTTGTTCCCCATAAATAGGCGATAACGCAGCATAAATGCCAAACATGCGCTACCCTTTGGGTTCTTTCTAGGGACGATTAACTCTTTGTTGCTCGGTTTTTACTTAGTCCACTAGGTTACAAACCTCGCGCCGCGATTAAATCGCCCCTAGATTGAACAAATTTCAATCCACAACGGTCAACACGCCCTAATATAATATATTTTATTTGTGTAAATAAGGCTCCCCATGCGACAAAAAGTATCTTTTAAAAGCGGCGATTTAGAACTTGCCGGCCAACTTGAACTTCCCTCTGGTGACGTTAAGTTTTACGCGCTATTTGCACACTGCTTTACATGCGGTAAAGACATTGCAGCAGCTACACGGATTAGTCGTGCACTCACACAGCAAGGTATCGCCGTACTGCGTTTCGACTTTACCGGTTTAGGTAATAGTGATGGCGACTTTGCTAACAGTAACTTTTCATCAAACATTCAAGATTTAGTATCTGCGGCAAATCATTTACGTGAGCATTTTGCTCCGCCGCAACTACTCATTGGCCACAGTTTAGGCGGGGCAGCCGTTCTTGCTGCTGCTGAGCATATTCCTGAAGTATCGGCTATTACAACCATTGGAGCACCGTCAGATGCGCAGCACGTAGCGCATAACTTTGAAGCACACCTTGATGAAATTAACGCAGAAGGTGAAGCTAAAGTTAACTTAGCTGGTCGTGAATTTACCATTAAAAAGCAATTTATTGACGATATAGCCAAGTACGATAAAAGCCACATAAGTAAACTTAAGCGCGCATTATTAGTAATGCACTCCCCTATTGATGCGACTGTAAATATTAGTGAAGCTGAAAAAATTTATGCATCAGCTAAGCATCCTAAAAGCTTTATTAGCCTAGATAACGCCGATCACCTTTTAACAAATAAAAACGATGCCGACTACGCTGCACAAATAATTGCAACGTGGGCAAACCGTTATGTTAAGTACGACAAAACTAAATACACGGCAAGTTTAACGGGTGGTAATGTACTTGTTGAAGAAAAAGACCATGTATTTACTCAGCACGTAAGTACAAAAGATCATACTTGGCTTGCAGATGAGCCAATAAAAGTAGGCGGTAAAAACTTAGGCCCCGATCCGTATCATCACTTATTAGCGGGGCTTGGTGCCTGTACGGCCATGACACTGCGTATGTACGCTACACGTAAAAACTTACCACTGGAGCATGTTAAAGTAGAACTTGATCACACTCGCGATTACAACAAAGATTGCGACGATTGTGAGCAAACCGGTAACCTTGAAGCCATTACCCGTAAAATCACCTTACGTGGCGACTTAACAGAGCCTGAGCGTCAGCGTTTACTCGAAATAGCCGACAAATGCCCAGTGCATAAAACACTACACAATAACCCAGTTATTGTAAGTGAACTGGTAGAATAACTGCCGTGAAATTAATATAGCGCAGGTAACACTGCGCTGTGATTTAACTTTTATAAACCTAATTTTTACTATCTAAAAATCCCTCTACTTCTTTACTCATTCTATCCACCAGCCATTTTGGCCCGCCATCGTACATATCGTTATGACGCGATTTTTCTATCATTATTTGCGTAACGGGAAACTTATCCAGCTCTGAATCGTTTAACAGCACATTCGCATCAGCTGGGTAATCACTACCGCGTACAGTAAGTACGTGAATGTTTTTATTGCGCGGGATCAACATGCGGCGATGATCGAGCGTAATAATAGTACTAACTTCGTTTGGATAAATAGAGCCATATAATGCGGAAATATCCCCGCCGTTTGAGTGCCCAAATAAGGTGAGTTTTGTAAAGTCGTACGCTGGGTATTTACTCGATAGCTCATTAACTAAAAACTTAAGCGTTACTACGCCACGATGCCAGTTTTCCATGCGAGTTGTTAAGTAAGGCTGCTTACGGTTTAAGTAAGGGTCACTTTTTAGCTCATGTGCAACGGCTATTGTTAAATATCCACGCTGATTAAACGCATTACTGGCAAACGTATACCCGTTATGGCTAATCCCGTAACCTGCGTTAATAAACGCTACAGGGCATTTTACTTGCGCTGTACACTTAGCATTGTTACTTGGCAATGTAATATTGATAGGAATAGTGCGATTGCGGCTTTCATCAGTCATAACGCCATCGTTTGCATAGCTTGTCGCGCTTATTGCTGATGTGCTTATATCTGATGCACTTAGAGCTAGTGCGCTTAACATAAAAAGCTTTTTAAGTGTTTTTTGCATATTTAAACTTATATAAATTATTGTTTTTAATTAAAAATAACTTTTACTTTATAGGTTTGCATTCTCTATTGACAAACTATGCGATAATAGCCGCCATTGTTTAAATATATTTAGTAAAAGATCCAATAAATGAAATCATACAATAGCATTCAAGAACGTATAGAAATTTTAGAAGACAAACTAACGGCAATACATGACGAAATCGAAACACTAAAAACCCCTGCTAAAAACAACAATGAACGTATTATTTTTAAGTTTATTGAAACAGGCAGCACAGGTAAAACGAAGGATTTTGTTCGTGAGTTAGGTATTAAATCACCACGTGACGGTTTGTTTTCATCAGGTGACGTTACAAAACTAATTAAAGATGGCGCTGAAGATATTTCACCTGCGTTATTAGAAATCGCAAGAAAGCTTGCCAGTGCACGTAATAAAAATGGCCCTAGCCGTTAATTACGCAGTTACGCAGTATCTAGAAGCCCAGCCAAGCTGTCGCTTCTAGATATGTAATCATATTAAACTAAATTAATCACAAAGCTCTATATTAAGGCTGGTAAGTAAATTAAGTGCTTCGAAGCGATCAAACTTAGCATTCGCTAAAATATTATTATTCAAATCTATATTAAACGCTGTCGAACCTACAAAATCACATTTTGTTAAGTTAGTTTGAAAAAACTCACTATCGCGAAAATCTGTTCCTGTAAATTCACTACCGCTTAAATCAGCATGTCTAAAATCAACATTTTTGGCAAAGCAGTGTGTTAGTTTGAGAGCTTTGAGGGTTAATTCAAAAAAAGAACTATTACTGAGCTCGCAATAATTAAAACTCACCGGTGCGTTAATACTAAGCGCTGGCCAATCTACGTCAGTCCATTGCAGACTATTTAATTTACAGTGGCTAAAACTTACATCTTCAAGCGAGCTGTAGTTCCATTTAAGTGACGATAAATTACAGTTTTTAAAGTTGCACTGTATAAATCGGCAATTTTTAAACTGCCCGCCTGAAAAGTCGCAATCGGTAAATGTGCACTCTTCAAACTCAGAATTTTCAGTTAGTTGCTCTTCGCGCTGTAAAGCATTAAATTGCTCGTCGAAGTAGTGATTATTATTTGAAATTGACACTATTAACCTAGTTTTTAATGGGCATAGACGCTATTTTTAGGTAAATCTTTTTTAAGCGCAAGCACTGCAATAAAAATCAAAGCAAATAGTGGAAATAGCGCTAAACAGCCACCCACAAAAGCTAAAACCCCCGGCATAGTACTTTTACGCTTACCTATTTTGTAGCTAATTACAGCAAAAATAGGAATACTCAGCACAATAAAAAAAACTAAGAACTCACCAAATAAGGTTGCATTGATCGACATAATAATTCCTTTTTCGTCTGTTCGGTTAAAATACACTCTGCTACAAATTTAACCACAAAAAAACCCTTAAGCATATAACTTAAGGGTTTTTAAATTTAGCTCAATAAGCTAAACAAAAATTACTCTTCGCTAGGTATCGATTTTTCAACAACACTAATTGCAAGCTCAGCTAACGAATCAAGGTTAGGCTTACTAGGTGCGTTAGTTAATAAACACGACGCTTGTGTTGTTTTAGGGAAAGCAATAACGTCACGAATGTTATCGGTACCACATAAAAGCATTGCTAAACGGTCAAGACCAAATGCTAAACCTGCATGTGGTGGTGTGCCGTATTTAAGTGCATCAAGTAAAAAGCCAAACTTGTCTTGTTGCTCTTGCTCGTTAATACCTAAAATTCTAAATGCAGTTTCTTGCATATCTGCATTATGAATACGTACCGAACCGCCACCCACTTCGTAGCCGTTTAATACCATATCGTAGGCATCTGAAATAGCAGTGGCTGGGTTTGCTTCAAGCTCACTTGCAGTAATATCTTTTGGTGCAGTGAATGGATGATGCACAGCATGTAATGTGCCTTCGTCATCTTCTTCAAACATTGGGAAGTCTACAACCCAAAGTGGTGCCCAACTATTAAGGTTAGTGATTTCTAAGTCAACACCAATCTTAACGCGCAGTGCGCCCATTGCTTCATTTACTGTATTGCGCTTATCGGCACCGAATAAAATAATATCGCCAGACTGTGCATTAGTACGCTCAAGTAATTTTGTGATTACGTCTTCGCTTAAAAACTTAGCCACTGGTGATTGAACACCTTCAGCGCCTGCAGTGTGGTCATTTACTTTCATCCACGCCATGCCTTTAGCGCCGTAAATACCAATAAACTTAGTGTAATCGTCAAGCTGTTTACGAGAAAGCTTAGCGCCACCCGGTACAGTTAATACAGCAACACGACCTTTTTCGTCGTTAGCTGGACCTGAGAAAACATTAAACTCTACGTCTTTAACTAAATCTGCAACATCAACTAACTTCATTGGGTTACGTAAATCAGGCTTATCAGAACCGTAAAGGCTCATTGCCTCGCTGTAAGGCATGATTGGAAAATCGCCTAAATCAACGTTTAACAATGTTTGCCACATCTCGCGGATCATTTTTTCAGTCATACCACGTACTTGATCAGAGCTCATGAACGAGGTTTCTATATCTATTTGGGTAAATTCTGGTTGACGATCGGCACGTAAATCTTCATCACGGAAACATTTAACAATTTGGTAGTAACGGTCGAAACCCGACATCATCAACAATTGCTTAAATAACTGTGGAGACTGTGGTAAAGCGTAAAAACTACCTTTATGAACGCGGCTTGGCACTAAGTAATCGCGTGCGCCTTCTGGCGTTGCTTTAGTAAGTACAGGTGTTTCGATGTCTAAAAAGCCGTTTTCATCTAAAAAGCGACGAACAAAGCTGCTTGCTTTAGCACGTAATTTAATACGGTCACTCATTTCTAGACGACGTAGGTCTAAGTAACGGTATTTTAAACGACGCTCTTCTGAGTTTACTTGGTTAAAATCAAGTGGAAGCGGTTCAGAGCGGTTAATAATTGTAAGCTCAGTACCTAAAACTTCAATTTCACCTGTTGCCATATCTTTATTTACTTGGCTATCAGGGCGTGCACGTACAGTACCTTTTAGCTGAACACAAAATTCTTGGCGAAGTGTGTTAGCTGAACTCATTAACTCTTCAATGTCAGAGTCGAATACAACTTGTACTAAACCTTCTCTATCGCGTAAATCGACAAAGATAAGTCCACCAAGGTCACGTCGTTTGTTGATCCAGCCACATAGTTCAACTTCTTGATCTACGTGAGTTTTATTTAGCTGTCCGCAATATATAGAGCGCATAGTTTTCCTGTCAGATAAAAGGCTTAAACGGTTATATTTATTTGTTTTAAGGCGTGTGATTTAAAAAACAGGTCACCACAATACAAATAAAGCCGCTAGCAATCTAAAAATAATCAAATTAAGCCCTGCATTATACTCAACTAACATTAAGATGCTAGGGCGTGTGCCGCTTTTGCCCCTGAATTTACAGCAGCTCGTTTTGTTATTTGCTACACTATCGCCACTTTATAATAAGGCGCTAGTTTGTATGTTATATATTGGATGCCCGCAGTGGTCGAGTAATGCATGGAAAGGCAATTTATTTTCAAGCCAATGTAAAAACGCCGATATGCTTAGCCAATACGCCCAGCATTTTAACTCAGTTGAAGGCAATACCAGCTTTTACGCTGATCCTTCGCCAAGCACCGTATTGCGATGGGCAAACAGCGTACCCGACGATTTTAAATTTACTTTTAAGTTTAATCGTCGCTTTAGCCACGAGCTGCACCTAACTAATGTTCAAACCGAGCTTACTGATTGGCTTAACTTGTTCTCCCCTATTTTAGAAAAAACCGGGCAAATCATGCTGCAATTACCTAAAGCATTTGGCCCTGGTGACTTACCCAAACTCGCCCAATTTATTAGCCTGTTACCAAAAGAGGTTAATTACGGTGTAGAGGTACGTCATACTGCGTTTTTTCAAAAGGGTGAAGCCGAAATAGCGCTTAACCAATTATTAATGGCAAACAACATAAATCGTATATCGATGGATACTCGCGCCCTATTTGCGGTAAAACCAACAACCGAAGCGCTAATAGATGCACAGCAAAAAAAGCCCCACTTACCGGTACATGCAATAGCTACTGGCTCAGAGCCTATGGCGCGCTTTGTAATAGCCGATTTACAAAACGACTATAAACCCTTTTATAAACCGTGGCTAAGTAAAGTAAAACAATGGCTTGATGAAGGAAAAACCCCTTATGTGTTTTTTCATACGGCAGATAACCGAGAAGCGCCATTATTAGCAAGGCAGTTTTGCAAAGACCTTGGTTATGATCACAAAGCATTAAACCCATTTACTGGCGAAAAAGAAGCCCACCAGCAAGCACTTTTTTAAAAGTAAAACGACAGAGAAACAATAATGAGTGAATACGCACGTTACTTTACCGGCTACCCAGCTAACATCGTTGAGCAAGTATTAAGCCTTATAAATAACAAAAAGGTATGTGACTACTTACTTAAAAAGTATCCGCAAGCACATACCATTACTAGCGATAAACTACTTTATAACTACGCAACCGAGCTTAAAAAACAGTATTTAAAAAATGCACCACCGTTTGGGCGCGCAGCATTTAAAAAGCAAGGCGACATGGTCACCAACGCACTTGGTACACATACGTATCGAATGCAAGGTAAAACCCGTAAGCACGATTTAGCGATAAACAGCGACTTGCTCCGCGCTCCCGAGCCGTTATTAAAAGCGTTAGTGGTACATGAGCTCGCCCACTTTAAAGAAAAAGACCACAACAAAGGCTTTTATCAGCTTTGCTGCCATATGGAGCCGAGTTACCACCAGCTAGAGTTAGATTTAAGAATTTTTTGTGTGGTAGTCGCAATGGGAGAAAATCCTTATTTAAAATAAGGATTTTAGCGTTATTTAACTGAGTGAAAATAAAGCTCATGCTTAAGTTTATGTTTCCTTCCATACCCAGTCTTTTATCTCCGTAAGCAGCTCACAACTTAACGCCAGCCCTTAATAAAAAAAGTTTAAAACTACATAATTGCCCTACATTTGAGAACTAGACTCTTAAAAGTTAATTTAATCTTTGGAGTTTTTAAATGATGAAAAATACCCATGCCATTTTACTCAGTGCCCTGTGCTGCTTAACCTTAAGTGCCTGCAACGAGCAAAACAGCCAATCACTTGAACAATCAAACCTCAATGATTTTACTCTAACCAGCTCAAAAGTAAGTGATGGCGGTAATTTGCCTATTACTTATACATGCGATGGGCAGAGCATTAGCCCCCCACTTAACTGGAGTGGAGCACCTAAGGCAACCAAATATTATGCGTTAATTATGGATCATAAAGCGCCAGAGGGAATGCATTGGTATTGGACCATGTACAATATTGCCGCCGATAAAACACAAATTAAAGCGGGCGAAACCCTCGGTGAAGTAGGCTCTAATAGCGTAAACGATTTAAACCAATACGCGCCGCCTTGCTCTAAAGGCCCAGGTGAAAAAAGCTATACTTATACTGTATACGCGTTATCTGCACCGGTTACCTTTAATAGCGATACAAAAGTAGATCGCTCAGCATTACTCGCTGCTGTAAAAGATATTACGCTCGATACTGCAAGTATGACGGTTAAATACTCGCGAAGCGCCAGTAGCGCCGAACACAAACCTAATACAAGACCAAAACCAAATGAGCAACCAAAGCCTGATAAATCATATTTAACCGCTAACGTAAAATCACCTCGTTGCGATGCTATTACACAATCAGTAAGTAATGCAGGGTTTGATCAAAGCGTATCTGTTACGTGCGATGAACAATATGCTTATATTGCCTCATCTACTTATCCTGATCATGAAGTAATGACTGGTATTACAGGTACTAACGAGCAAATACCTGTTCCAGCTAAAGACTACGTAGCACCTATAAAGCTAAATCCTAAAAAAGCAAAAACAATAACAACAATTGATGCAGCCGTAGGTGTTGCCGTTAACGGCGTACCAATATACGACTATTCTTCGCAAGGTGAGTTGGACGTAAATAGCTACGATGAAAAACACGACACTTTAGCACTCGGACAGTTAGATATTTGTGGCGGACACGCAGGACGAGGTGATGACTACCATTATCATGTATCGCCAACGTGTATGATTGACACAATGAAAAACCAAACAAGCGATGCCATTATTGGTTGGGCTTACGATGGTTACCCGCTGTATGGCAGTAAAAACCCAGACGGCAGTGCAATTGCCAAAGGTGACCTTGATGTATGTAACGGACAAACCGACGACACATTTGGCTATCGCTACCAAACATCAGCTACGCCGCCGTATATTATTCAGTGCTTAGTTGGTGAAGTAGATACCGCAAAATTACCAAGAGTGTCACCACTTAGTGGCGATACTCAAGGTATAAGAGCCGACTTGCGCCCGCCACAAGGAGGCGTTGAAAACCTAACGCACATAATCTCTGAAAACGGCAGCCGTACAATGAGCTACTCATACAAAGGCGAGAACTACTTTACTACCTACAGCCCTGCATCACAGGGAAAAGACTGCTATAGCTTTAAACAAAAAACCATCAGTAATGGTGGCAAAGTTCAAACAGGTACATTTTGTAGAGGTCCGCAACCAAATCACCTTACTCCAACAGTCACTAAGCAAAATACAAATCCTGCCATTACAGGCAAGCATAACTTAAAGCTAGAAGCATGGGCTGATAACTGGTTTACAGCCTACATAGGCGAGCAGTTACTTGTTGAAGATTCTGTGCCTATAACTACAGAGCGTTCATTTAATGCCGAAAGTATTACGTTTTCTGCAAACTACCCTATTGAGCTTAATTTAATAATTAAAGACTTTAAGCAAAACGACACTGGGCTTGAATACATCGGCGCTAAAAATCAGCAAATGGGTGATGGCGGTTTTATTATGCAACTTACCGACACCGATACAAATAAAGTAATTGCGGTAAGCAATAAAAGCTTTAAATGCGAAATACTTCACAAAGCGCCGCTTAACAAATTATGCGAAAGCGAAACAAACCCTGTAGCGGGCGAAGGCGCTTGTACGTTTATGTCAAAAGAAGCACCAACTGACTGGCTGCAAAGTAACTTTGACGATACGAATTGGGCTAATGCAGTAGAGCACAACTTTGCCGATGTAGGACCAAAAGACGGTTACGACGATATTAACTGGGATGAAAACGCAAAATTCATATGGGGCGAAGACTTAGAAACCGACAACACCCTTATTTGTAAAGTAACTATTGAGCAACCTCAATAAACAAAAAGGTCTCCGCTTCAATAAAAGGTAGTAATTATGTATTTTTTTAAAAAATTAAAATGGCTAATGCTAGCGTGTATTTTAACAAGTATGTGCGCTCAAGTGAGCGCACATGTATTAAAAAACACAACAGCCCAAGTAATTTTAAGAGACGGGCAAGTTGAGGTTAAAGTATTAACTAATGCTGAGCATTTAATCTCAGCGCTGCAAAGCGAGCAAGCATGGCTTATGGGCGATATTGATAAGCTTATGCCTACAAACTTAAGTGCAGAGCAACAAGAAGAGTTTGTAAAAAATGCACTTAAACAAAAAACGAGCTTACGTGTAAATCAGCAAGTTATCGTGTTTGAACGCGTCGTTTTTACCACCAGCAACAACGAAGCGCACGACCTAGAAATTGTTTTTCAAGCGAAGCACTCATTTGCAACAGTAGATGAGCTTGCCATATCGTTCTCTAAAAGTTTAGGTGCAGTACACGCAAGCTTTGTAAAACCACAATATAAGTTACTGGGTGCTGGCGATACCGCAAAAATAAAGTTCTAGCCCAAATATCAACATACCTAAAAGCTTACTTAAAAAGGATTTTAGTAAGCAACTCCCTAAATACGCTAATTGTAGGCACATAATCAATATGCAATACTGCTTGGTACGTTAACGTCATGATCTTTACTATTTGCCAATCAGTGAAATTAATACATAAATTCTTTTTAGCTTTTTTTATCACTAATATCGCCCTTGTTGGGCTTATGTTTGTGTTTATATACATGACCTTTTCGTCAGGGTTTAACGACTTTGTTGAACAAGAAGAAACAAAGCATGTCGCAATGGTTAAGCAGCAACTTATTGAGCTTTATAGCGAATTAGGCAGTTGGCAACCCATTACACAAAGCACGCAATTATGGCGCTCTATTGTAGAGCCGCAAAAAAAGCCAGGCGAGCCTAAAACGAATAAACACACAAGCACCCCACCCAAACCAAATAGCAGTAAAGCAACGCCCTCTTTATTGTGGGTACACTTACCTGCGGGTTCCCTTAAAACAGGGCAGCGTATAAGTTTATATGATCAAAATAAAAAAGTTGTTGTTGGTAGAGCTAATTTAAACGACAACCCACATATAGAACCTATTTTATTAAACAATAACGTTATAGGCTGGATAGGTTTAGTCCCTTCAAAACTTGTACAAAGTAGCCCAGCTAAAGCGTTTTTAGCAGCGCAATTTCATAACTATTTTATGATCACGTTACTCGTTATTGCGCTCGCATTTATTATGGCTATTGTGTTATCTCGCCATTTAATAAAACCAATAAAGCAAATAGTGACTGGCACAGATGAGTTAACAAAAGGAAATTTTGCCAGCAGAATAATTCCCTCTAGTAAAGATGAGCTAGGTACCCTATCCAACAACTTTAATGCCTTAGCCCACACGCTTGAGCAAAACCAACAAATGCGATTTCAATGGGTGTCAGACACATCCCACGAATTAAGAACCCCACTTACCGTACTACGCTCGCATTTACTAGCCGTTCAAGATGGCGTATTTACAGCTGACACAAAGCGCATTGATTTACTCATAAACCAAGTAGATAACTTAAGCCACATTGTTGACGACCTAGCCCAACTAGCACAAACAGATAGCGTTAATTTAACCTATAACAATGCGCGCATTGATTTAATCACTATTTTTGAGCAATCAATTGAAAACTACACCGCTCGCTTTAAAGAGCATGAATTAAATGTAGATAGCAAAAGCTTAACCAAAGCCGGCAAATGTATAATAAATGGTGATAAAGAACGCCTTATACAATTATTTTCAAACCTGTTAGAAAATACCTGCAGATACACGCATAAAGGTGGGCAAGTAATAATACTTGCCCACAAAAGACCCAATAACATTGAGCTTATTTTACAAGATTCAGCCCCAAGTGTTTTACCAAACGACTTACAAAAATTGTTTGAGCGTTTTTATCGCGTTGAAAAATCTCGAAGCCGAGAGCACGGCGGCTCGGGCTTAGGACTTGCACTTTGCAAACAAATAGTAGAGGCACATGGCAGTCAAATATCGTTGCACAACTCACCACTCGGTGGGCTAGAGGTAAAAATAACGCTGACACTTTTAGGTTAAAATAATGGCATCACAAAAAATACTTATCGTTGAAGACGAAGAAAACATTGCCGAGGTACTTATTGCCTACGCTAAGCAACAAAATTACGAAACTGAGCACTTTAATAGTGGCAAAGGTGTAGTTAGTTTTGTAAAACAAAACGCAGTAGATTTAATACTTCTTGATTTAATGCTGCCAGATGTTGATGGCATAGAGCTATGTAAGCAAATAAGAGCCTTTTCAAGTCTGCCTATTATTATGCTTACCGCAAAAAGTGAGGAAATAGACCGCTTGCAGGGTTTAGAGATCGGCGCCGATGACTACATATGCAAACCCTTCAGCCCCAAAGAAGTTGTAGCACGCATAAAAGCCGTACTAAGAAGGACCAGCCAGCCTAAAACCAACATCATTAATCATAATAATTTCCAATTACACAAAGACGATTACGAAGCACGCCTAAACGACAAAAGTATTGGCTTTACCGCCATCGAGTTTAAAATATTTTTATTATTTATAAGCCACGTAGGGCGTGTTTTTACCCGCGAAGATATTATTAATAACGTATACAGCGACACAACCGACATATCCGATCGCAACATAGATACACATATTAAAAATATACGAAAAAAGATTAACGACATTCAAGCAGGGCTAAACCCAATAGCAGCGGTTTATAGTGTGGGCTATAAATTTAAAGAGTAGGTTTACTTATTCAAATAAAGCTAACATGACGCAAAAGCGCGATATAAATCGCGCTTTTATTTTAATCACTAACCTGAACACTCATAACTAAAGATTAATAGCTGAGCAGTCGTTGGGTTTCGTTTCACTCAACCCAACCTACGTAAATAGACTTAAAGCCCTAGGCCTGCCATAAAATCATCATCGCCATCATCTTGTTCTACTGCGGTAGATGCTTTTTCTTTGTCCGCTTTTTTACGTGCTTCGTTTTCAATTATGTCATCTGGGTCGAGTGCTTCTGCAATATCAAAGTCGTGTAATTTAATGAACTCTGTTTTATCCATCGCTAATTCCAAGTAAAAGATATTTTGCTTACTTGTGGTGAATGTTACGCGGCGGGCTTGCGGGCGATCCATCGTGGTATCTACCGATATTTGCACTTGCTTGTTTATTGCCATCATTTTTGGCTGGTTTTGCGTAATAGACGTATGTAATTGCTCACGCACTTTAGACGTAAAGTCGCCAACAATTTGATTCATCAACTCGCCTAGTACGTTTGATACGTCGTCTGATAAATGGCTATGCGCTATTTCATCTTCTGGCATTCCCATATTGCGCATGTAATCGCCATAAATTTCCATCGCCGCTTGCGAAGTAAAGTTGGTAATTACGAGCCCTGTAAAACCGCCGTCAAATAAAACAAAGCAACCAATATCTGGTCGCATACATGTACGTGTTATTTTTTGCACCATGGCTGAGTAGCTAATACCATTACCGCTGGCTGATGTGAGTACACCTGTCACTGAATGACAAAGGGTTGCTAATATATCGTCTGTGCTGATGACCTTACTTTTGCTCATTTAATCTTCTCTTTTGTACTTATTATTCATAATTCTAGTCAAGCTACTGAATTTATCACTGACTATCCAGTATAAAATGTTAAAATAGCGCCATTATTTACAAAGAGACTGCCTTCGTGACCATAAAAGACAGTATTTATGCCTCTGAGCAACAAGTAAAAGATTTTAGCTTTGACCAAAATGTAGTCGAAGTTTTTCCAGATATGATCCAGCGCTCTGTACCTGGGTATGCCACCATTGTAAGCACTATGGGTAAACTTGCGGGTGAATACGCACAAAGTAACTCAAATCTTTATGATTTAGGCTGCTCTCTTGGCGCAGTCACGCTTAGCATGCGCCGTAACATTCGCACCGATAACTGCCATATAATAGCGGTAGATAATTCTCAAGCTATGGTTGAGCGTTGTAAGGTACATTTACAAGGTTTTAAATCAGATGTGCCGGTTACTGTTACTTTGGGCGATATTAACGAGCTTGAGATTCAAAACGCATCGGTTGTGGCAATGAACTTTACACTGCAATTTATTCCACATGCGCAGCGCCAAGCCGTGCTTGAAAAAATATACGCTAATCTTAAACCAGGTGGCGTGCTACTACTTAGCGAAAAAATTAAAGCCGAAAACGAGCAATGCGATAACCTATTAATTGATTTGCACCACGACTTTAAACGTCACAATGGCTACTCTGAGCTTGAAATAAGCCAAAAACGTACCGCCATCGAAAACGTTATGCGCCCAGATACACTAAGCGCTCACTTTACTCGCTTACAAGATATTGGTTTTAGCCAAACTCAAGTGTGGTATCAATGTTTTAATTTTTGCTCAATGGTAGCAATTAAATAAAGAGAGTCATCCATGTCTCAATGGTTTAACCAATTTTACGCATCTATCGCACAAAGCCCACTTAGTCACTGGCTAGAAACCCTCCCTGCTCAATTAAAACATTGGCAAAACGAGGCTAGCCATGGTGATTTGCCTAAATGGCAAAAAGTACTTAAAAACTTGCCTGAGGTGGCAACTTCCCATGTTGATATTTCTACAAAGGTAGAAATTGGCGCGCCAGGAGAGATGAGTGATGGCGAGCAAAAGCAAGCCATGCATTTATTAAAACGCATGATGCCATGGCGCAAAGGCCCATTTAGTGTGCACGGTATTGAAATAGTTACAGAGTGGCGCAGTGATTGGAAGTGGGACCGCCTGCTTCCTCATATTGAGCCATTAAAAGGCCGCACTGTTTTAGATATTGGTTGTGGCTCAGGGTATCATTTATGGCGTATGCGCGGTGAAGGCGCAGAGTTTGTCGTGGGTATTGATCCATCTGATTTATTTTTATGTCAGTTTCAGGCAATTAAACACTACAACCCAGATGAAAACGTACATTTACTGCCACTAGGCGTAGAAGCATTACCCGAGCTTAAAGCGTTTGATACTGTTTTTTCTATGGGTGTACTTTATCATCGTCGCTCACCTATCGACTTTTTAGCGCAGTTAAAAGCGCAGCTTCGCCCAGGCGGCGAACTCGTACTTGAAACCCTAGTAATTGAAGGCGACGAAAACACGGTATTAGTCCCAACCGACCGCTACGCTAAAATGCGCAACGTTTGGTTTATTCCAAGTACTGCAGCATTAAAGCTGTGGATGGAGCGCGTTGGCTTTAAAGATGTGCAAATAAAAGATTGCGCTATTACCACGCTTGAAGAGCAACGTAAAACCGACTGGATGGAAAACGAATCGTTAATCGATTTTTTAGATCCAAACGATACAAGTAAAACAATTGAAGGCTACCCCGCTCCACTTCGAGCCATATTAACCGCAAAAGCATAGCTGTTAATTTAACGCCTTTAATACTAAAAAAACGCCTACGGGCGTTTTTTTGTTTATTTAAACAACAAACAGCGGACAAGTGTCCTTGTTAATTATTTCAAAATTACATTTACGCTAGCCGCGACCTTGCAATTGTTGTAAAATACGCGCGTTTCTAAGCAACCCAAAACAACTATTTTGAGGAAAACCTGTGAGCGAACAAAAACAGTCTCTAAGCTATAAAGACGCGGGCGTAGATATCGACGCTGGTAATGCACTTGTTGAGCGTATTAAAGGCGTAGTTAAAAAAACTCGTCGTCCTGAAGTAATGGGCGGAATTGGTGGTTTTGGCGCACTTTGCGAAATTCCTGAAGGCTACAAGCAACCAGTATTAGTTGCAGGCACAGATGGTGTTGGTACTAAACTACGTTTAGCAATCGACTTAAAAAAACACGATACGGTTGGTATTGATTTAGTTGCAATGTGTGTAAACGACTTAATTGTTCAAGGTGCTGAACCCCTGTTTTTTCTAGATTACTATGCAACTGGTAAATTAGATGTAGACACAGCAGCTGACGTAGTGACAGGTATTGGCAAAGGTTGTGAAATTTCAGGTTGTGCCCTAATTGGTGGCGAAACAGCTGAAATGCCAGGTATGTATGATGGTGAAGACTACGACATGGCAGGCTTTTGTACAGGTGTTGTAGAAAAATCAAAAATTATTGATGGCACAAAAGTAGCAGCAGGCGATCAGCTTATTGCACTTGCTTCAAGCGGTCCTCATTCAAATGGCTTCTCTTTAATTCGTAAAGTACTTGAAGTGTCAAAAGCTGATACCAGCGCTGACTTTGAAGGTAAAACATTAGGCGAAACTCTACTTGAGCCTACGCGTATTTACGTAAAACCTTTACTTGAGTTATTCAAAAACGTTGACGTACATGCGCTTTCGCATATTACTGGCGGCGGTTTTTGGGAAAACATTCCACGCGTATTACCCGCTTCAGCAAAAGCTGTAGTTAAAGGTGATAGCTGGCAGTGGCCACCAATTTTTAATTGGTTACAAGAAAACGGCAACATTACTACACACGAAATGTACCGTACATTTAACTGTGGTGTAGGCATGGTTTTAGTAGTCCCTGCTGACAAACTTGAGCAAAGCTTAACAATGCTAAAAGACTTGGGCGAAAATGCATGGCACCTTGGTGAAATTCAAGATGCAGCAGCTGGCGAAGAGCAAGTTGAAATTGTAGGTGGTGCTAAGTAATGGCACCGACTCGTCTGGTAGTTTTAATCTCAGGTAGTGGCTCTAATTTACAAGCCATCATAGATGCCTGCGAACGTGGCGAGATAAACGGGCATATAGCGGCTGTTATTAGTAATAAAGCAGACGCTTATGGCCTAGAGCGTGCAAAACAAGCAGGTATTGCTACAAAAGTGCTCAGTCATAAAGATTTTGACTCGCGCGAAGCGTACGATGCGCAATTAATGAACGTTATCGACTCTTTTATGCCAAATCTAGTTGTATTAGCTGGGTTTATGCGTATTCTTACTCCTGGCTTAGTGCAAAAATATGTTGGAAAAATGTTGAACATTCATCCATCTTTGTTGCCTAAGTATCAGGGGCTGAATACCCACCAAAGAGCAATTGATGCAAAAGACGATGTTCATGGCGTAAGTGTTCACTTTGTTACTGAAGAATTAGACGGCGGTCCCGTTATTCTTCAGGCGCAAATACCTGTACTCAAGGATGATACAGCAGAAACATTAGCAAAACGCGTGCATGAGCAAGAGCATATAATTTATCCTTTGGTGGTCAAGTGGTTCAGTGAACACAGACTTACTATGGAAGCAGATTATGCAGTTCTTGACAAAAAACAACTTCCTGCACACGGCGCGCACTACCCACAATAAAAAAATAAGTGCCCTGTTGTTATGTGCGGGCGCTTTACTTCCAACTAGCCTAATTGCAGGCGAATTGACCCAGTATCAAGCTAATTACGATATTTTACGCAAAGGTAAAAATCATGGTGAGGCTGTTCGTGAGCTCAAAAAAATGGGCGACGATACTTATGAACTTACATACCACAGCAATATTGAGTGGATGATTTTCTCTGACTCTCGTGAAGAAACATCAAAGTTTACCTTTAAAGATGGCAAGGTTACCCCGCATCATTACAACATGATTCGTACAGGGACAGGCCCAGATAAAGATTACAAAATTGATTTTGATACAACAAACAAAGTAGTGACTAGCAGCGCTAGTGAATACCCACTTAAATGCGAATGGACTGATGAATTTCAGGATGCTATTTCGTACCAAGTGCAAGTGCGCGAAGGATTGAAAAAAGGCAAAACAAGCTTTTCATTCCCCCTTATAGATAAAAAAGGTAACCGCCGCGACTACAACTTTGAAGTTGTTGAAAAAGAGATGATCTCCTTACCTATCGGTAATGTAGAAGCCATTAAAGTGAAGCGTTTATACGATAACGATAAACGCCAAGCAATTGCATGGTTCGCGCCAGAAATGGATTACATGCTGGTACGTATGTGGAAAGGCGAAAAAGGTATGGAGCAGTTTGAAGTTCAAATGAATTCATTTACTGTTACTGCGCCTACAGCTGTTGCGCCTGCTACAGCACAACAACCTCAAGAAGCTAACTAAATTTAATTAAACCAAAGTTAAGTTAAGTTAGTATTTAAAATAGGTGGGCTAAATTAGCTCACCCATTTTAAACAATGCAAATTCCCCAGGCTCCATTTTTTGCCAGCGCTCATCATTCGTCAAAGGCCTTGTAGCTATAACTGTTACTACATCGTTTGGTGTGGTCTCTTGTTGAAAATCAACCACCATGTCGGCATCAATCAACGTTGCTTTACCAAATGGCGCACGGCGCGTTATGTAGTGTAAGTTATTAGTGCAATACGCTAAAACAAACACCCCATCGGTCAATAACATATTAAACACGCCTTTTTCACGTAGCGTATGCGAAAGCTTAGCCCCATATCTAAAAACCGACGCCATATTACTTGGTCGCTGCGGGTACTTTTCACGAATTTTGTCAAGCAACCAGCAAAATGCCAACTCGCTATCGGTATTACCCACAGGTCGATAATATTCAGGTTTTAAATCATGATAATTTGAAAGCTGCCCGTTATGAGCATAGGTTATTTCACGCCCCCACAACTCACGAGTAAACGGATGAGTATTTTCAAGACATACCCGACCTCGATTACCTTGGCGAATGTGGCTAATAACCGAGACACTTTTAATGGGGTATGCTTTAACGAGCTTTGCAATTTCAGATTGATAACTCGGCTCAGGATCTTTAAAGGTTCTACAGCCTTTACCTTCGTAAAATGTAATACCCCAACCATCTTTATGAGGACCTGTATTACCACCACGCTCTAAAAGGCCTGAAAAACTAAAACAAATATCGGTAGGCACATTGGCTGACATGCCAAGTAATTCACACATTAATAAAATAACCCTTAAAAACCATACATTAAAATAAATAGCGAATATTTGTGTATTAAGCGTACACTAAATTGCAGCCCGCTATAACGGCTATACTTACTTAAAAAGTGTCATTTTGCTATTAGATTTATTTATTTTTACGTTAACACTACTTACGGCTAATGCTTTGACTATACGATAGTTATTGAGCGTTCCTCTGTCGGGTAATTAAATATCGTATTTAAGTTACTTTCTACTACAATTTAACATCGTTATGTACTTGAAAATTACTGTTACTAGCGCTACTCTAAGTGAGGTGGTCTGACCTCTATTAAGGAATAAAAATGACACTCATATTTACACTGGTTCTAATCGCGTTGCTTTGCACTGCGGTTTACCACAGAGCAAGTTGGAACACAGCACTTGGTGTTTCGGCTATAACTTTATTAATTGGTACCTTTGCGGGTGCTTTTGGTTTAATTAGCTGGTTGATCTTTTTGATCATCGCGGTTCCTCTTTCTGTTACTGGCCTTCGTCAGCAATATATCATCAAGCCTATTTTTGCTACGTTTAAAAAAGTAACGCCAAGCATGTCTGATACTGAAAAATCAGCTATTGATGCCGGTACGACGTGGTGGGAAGCTGACTTATTTTGCGGTAACCCAGATTGGAAAAAACTTCACCAATACCCAGTTCCTAAACTTACTATTGAAGAGCAAGCCTTTGTTGATGGCCCTGTTGAAGTAGTATGTAGCATGTTGGACGATTGGGAAGCAACGCACGAACTAACCGACCTTCCTCAAGATGTATGGCAATATCTAAAAGATAATAAATTCTTTGCCATGATTATCAAAAAAGAATACGGCGGTTTAGAGTTTTCTGCATTTGCACAGTCTTGTGTACTTCAAAAACTAACGAGTAAATCAACATTACTTTCGTCAATTGTTGGTGTACCAAACTCTTTAGGCCCAGGTGAATTATTACAACACTATGGTACAAAAGAGCAAAAAGATCATTACTTACCGCGCCTAGCGAGCGGTCAAGAAATTCCATGTTTTGCATTAACTTCGCCAGAAGCGGGTTCTGATGCAAGCTCAATTCCAGACTACGGTGTGGTATGTAAAGGGCAATGGAATGGTGAGGAAGTTGTGGGTGTTAGTTTAACGTGGAATAAGCGTTACATTACACTTGCCCCAGTGGCTACCGTACTTGGTCTTGCGTTTAAGTTACAAGATCCAGATGGGCTAATTGGCGACAATAAAGAGCCAGGCATTACCTGTGCACTTATTCCAACGGACACTCCTGGAGTTGAAATTGGTCGTCGACATTTCCCGCTTAACGTACCATTTCAAAATGGTCCTACTCGCGGTAAAGATATTTTCGTACCACTTGATTATATTATTGGTGGTCCAGATATGGCTGGTCAAGGCTGGCGCATGCTGGTTGAGTGTTTATCGGTTGGTCGTGCAATTACATTGCCGTCAAATTCTGCCGGTGGCATTAAAATGATTGCCGTTGCAACGGGTGCGTATAGCCGCATTCGTCGTCAGTTCCGTTTACCTATTGGTAAAATGGAAGGTGTTGAAGAGTCACTAGCAAAACTTGCTGGTTACGCTTACAGCTCTGATGCTGCGGTTAGTATGTCTACGGGTGCGGTTGATTTAGGCGAAAAGCCATCGGTAGTTTCTGCCATTATTAAATACCACCTGACAGAGCAAATGCGTGATGCAACTATTCATGCAATGGATGTACTTGGCGGTAAGGGCATCATGCTTGGGCCAAATAACTATTTAGGTCGTGGCTACCAAGGTGCACCTATTGCCATTACCGTTGAAGGTGCAAACATCTTGACCCGTAATATGATTATTTATGGTCAAGGTGCAATTCGCTGTCATCCATTTGTACTTACCGAACTAGGTGCGTGCGAAATTGAAGACCGCGAAGAAGCGCTTAACGTATTTGATAAAGCGCTAATGGGTCATATTGGTTTTACTATGTCGAACCTTGTACGTACTAAGTGGCTTGCACTTACCGGCGCACGTTTTACAAGTGTGCCGTACAACGACGAAACTGCTGAATTTTACCGTATAGCGTCACGCTTTAGTGCATCACTTGCTCTTATGTCAGACATTAGCATGGCAGTATTTGGTGGCTCACTAAAACGTAAAGAACGTATTTCAGCACGTTTAGGTGACTTACTTAGTTACTTATACTTAGTGTCTGCAACGCTTAAGCGTTACAACGACGAAGGCCGTAAAAAAGAAGATTTTGCTCTAGTAAAATGGAGTTGCCAAGATCACCTTTATCATTGCCAACGCGCACTTGCTGATTTAATTAATAACATGCCTTCGGCTCCACTACGTGCCGTGTTAAAAGTATTGTTATTCCCGTTTGGTCGCCCGGTTCGTAAACCAACTGACCAACTTGAGCATAAACTTGCGCAACTACTACAAGTACCTAGTGAAACGCGTAACCGTTTAGCAAGCTACGTATACTTAAAAAATGAGCCGCTTAACCTTGTGGGTCGTCAAGAGCAAACGCTTAAAGACATCTTAGACGTTGAGCCATTATTTGAAAGAGTATGTAAAGAGAAAGGCCTTAAACTGCCATTCTTCCAGCTTGATAAAGTAGCGCAAATGGGACTTGAAGCAGGCATTTTAAGCCAAGCAGAGGCTGATAAACTAGCTGCTGTTGAGCAATCTCGTTTAGATGTTATTAACGTTGATGACTTCGACCCTGCTGACTTACTTGCAGGAAAAGCCGCACGTAATAGCGTTAAAAAAGAAGCTGATGCTGCTTAACTAAGCTAAGCATTTACAGACCAAAAGCCAGCATATAACGTGCTGGCTTTTTTGTGCACAATAAAAAGTTTTAACAACGTGATGGAGTAGTTTAATTCGTTAGATTGTTTAAATAATTATACAGCTTGGTATAACAGGCAGCTCTAACATCTAACCAACCCTAAAAGCTCTGTATTGATTAAATACCCCTAATTCACCTCTATACTCCTGTAAAAACTTAAACCCTCTCAAGAGCTCTACAAGTACAACACTATAAAGTTAATGACTATACCAATTAGCAATAATACTTAGAGCCTGCCTAGCAGTGTTAAAAATCTCTGATATACGACTGCATAGATGCAGGAGATAGATCAATGCAGGATCATTTGCCGAAAACAACTGAATAACGAATTATTCCTTATTATCGACATGCTTTTCTTACATCAAAATAGATTACTTAATTAAGCGAATTGGGGTTAAACCTGGCGTTAAGTTAACTACGGTAAAAGTTTCAAAGTTACGAAAGAAGGGATACAGCGCAATGCACAAGCACTTAACCAGAGCATCGGCAGATTGATATAGGTATTGATACGGATAATAAGGAATATAAGCAGGTTCGTACAAGGAATGTGTTTGATAGCTGATAGCTGATAGCTGATAGCTGATAGCTGATAG
>NZ_JACJFA010000024.1:0-50319 GCF_014164345.1 Pseudoalteromonas sp. SG43-5 | reverse complement strand
ATCTTTGATCAATTTAACGAATTAAATTGCACTATAACGTCGTTAAAAATTTTTTATTTAGAACAACTAGATACAAAAATTTTTGCCTAGTTCTAGCGTAATTTTCTTAACGTTAAATAGACCCCATATATAAGCAGATTGGTATTAAAGGGATTTAAAATGAATAAAATTATTATTGGGTTTGCTTTTGCTATTTCATCATTTGGCGCATTTGCACAAAGTACTGATGATTGGCCAGAAGGCGGTGCAATGCACACGGGCAATACTTATAATTTAGAGGGCAATAGATACAAAACTAAAATCAGTAAAATGATGGATGAGATCTACCCGCAACTAACTGATGATTACCAAGTAGATGCAGTTAAAGCGCAAATAAAAGCATGGGAGCAGTATATAGATGCTACATGTAACGTTGTTGGCATAGCAACGGGTGCCGGTGGCTCTTGGCCCTCAACGTATAGTGTTAAATGCGAAAGAAGCCTAAGTTATGATAGATACTTTGCGACTAAAAATGCGCTGAAGTGTGTTAATAGGTTGAGCAAAGAAGAGTTTGTAGGACGTAGCGAAAAGTTAAACTGTTTAATCCAAACTCTAAACATAAAAATATTTTAAATTAGAGTAGCGCTACAGCTAAATTATACAGTTAGCTGTAGCATGTTAGGCTTTATAACACCTCAATACTTTATAGCAACTCAATACTTACTGTTGCGCCTTTTTCGATATTGCCGCTTTGCGCAGGCACTACAATTAAGCAGTTAGCTTTACTAAGCGACGAAAGTACACCCGAGCCCTGTTTATTAAACGGGGCAACCACTAAGTCACCTTGCTCGTTAATTGTTGCAGTACCGCGTTGAAAGTCAGCTCTGCCAGGGCGCTTTTTAATAACGGATGTAGTAACCGCGTTAAATCGCATTTTAGGATTTACTTCACCAAGACCCGACAGCTTTTGCAGTGCAGGCTCTACTAACTGATTAAACGTAACAGCAGCCGACACAGGGTTACCTGGCAAGCCAAAAAAGTAACTGTTACTTAGTTTACCAAAGGCAAAAGGTTTGCCTGGTTTCATGGCTATTTTCCAAAAGTGAATTTCGCCAATTTCGTTGAGCACTTCTTTGGTAAAGTCGGCTTCACCAACCGATACGCCGCCTGAGCTTATTACGGCATCGGCGAGTTCATTCGCTTTTAAAAATGCATTGGTGATGAGGTCTTTGTCATCAGGGATAATTCCTAAATCAAGCACGTCGATATTTTTTTGTTGCAGCGCACTAATAATAACAGCGCGGTTACTTTCAAAAATAGCGCCTTGCTTAAGAGGCTGACCAGGTTCAATTAGCTCATCGCCTGTAGAAAGTACGGCTATTTTCAAAGTTCTCACCACGTCTATATTGGCAATCCCTAACGATGCAAGTAACCCCACATCAACGGCTTTTAATTTATCGCCTGCTTTTAAAATAACATCGTCTATAGCAATATCTTCGCCAGCAAAACGCACGTTTTCATTTAGCTCAGGTTGCGCGGTGAACGTAATTTTATCGCCATCTACCGAGGCGTTTTCTTGCATTACAACGCCGTTAGCGCCTGGTGCAATGGCGGCGCCGGTCATTATTCTTACGCATTGCCCTGGGGTAAGTGTTCCTTCAAAAACTTGACCTGCAAACACGCTGCCTACTTGTGTGTAGGTTAAGCTTTTATCTGAAATACACAGCGCATAGCCATCCATTGCTGAGTTGTTATGAGCGGGTACGTTTATAGTTGACTTAACATCGCTTGCTAAAACGCGATCAACACTTTGCATTATAGAAATGGTTTCAACGTCTTTAACAGGCGTTATTGTGCCAAGTATATTTTGTATTGCAGTTTCAATTGGTAATAAACCGGGTGCATTGCAAACATCGTTCATATATATTGCTTACTTAAATCATTTTATTTTGAAACAATACTTATAATGTCAAAGCTTTACAATACATGGTTGGGTTATTTTTTGTGTGTGATATGCATGCTTTCGTGCAGCGTAAACGCAAAAGAAACGCTGCATGTAGCCGTAGCGAGTAATTTTAAAACTGTATTGGAAACCCTACTAAAAAAATCCCCATTACCTAATGTTGACGTGAAAATATCAGCCGCTTCTAGCGGTGTTTTATATTCGCAAATAGTGCATGGCGCGCCATTTGATGTGTTTTTATCGGCCGACGATTTTCGCCCGCAATCGCTTATTAAAGAAGGTTATGCCGAGCAAAGTAGTTTGATCACTTACGCGTTAGGCGAACTTGCTTTGTGGCAACCCAAAGCTGAAAAAGTAAATGATAAAGTAGCCATTGCTAATCCGCGTTTTTCACCATACGGACGTGCCTCAGAGCACTACGCGAATAACCATTTTAAAAAACCAATAAATTATGTGTACGGGAATAATATTACGCATGCGTTTCAGTTTGTGCAAAGTGGTAATGTAGGAGTAGGGCTGGTGGCTGTTTCATCCCTAAAGGCGGCTTACCGTAACACGCAAGATCAAAAATATTTAGATTATACCGTGCTGCCTACCAATCAATATCCCGATATAATTCAACAAGGCGTTATTATTAGCTCGACTAAAAAACATGCTAGCGCTAAGCAACTTATGCAATTTTTAATGGCAGAAGCTACGCAGCAGCAGTTAATTGAATTAGGTTACAGAATAAAGGACAACAATGCTTCAAAGTGATTTAACCGCGCTGTGGTTAACTATAAAACTTGCCTTTATAACCGCAGTACTTCTTCTTATTTTTTGTATTCCTCTGGCTTACAAGCTCGCTGGCTATAACGGTAAATTTAAACCATTTTTAGAGGCATTAATTGCAATGCCTTTAGTGCTACCGCCTACGTTGTTAGGGTTTTATTTACTTGTTTTGTTTTCGCCTGATCACGCTTTTGGGCAGTTTTGGTTTTGGCTAACGGGTACGCAGCTTGCGTTTAGTTTTCAGGGCGTGGTTATTGGCTCGCTTTTTTATTCGCTGCCTTTTGTAATGCAGCCGCTTGTGGCTGGGTTTAAGCATATTAATCAAACCTATAACGAAGCTGCCATTGCGCTTGGATTAAGCCCATTTAAACGCTTTGTGCATTTAATTATTCCGCTTTTAAAACCCAGTATTGGTAGCGCATTTGCTTTAGGCTTTGCGCATACATTGGGTGAATTTGGTTTGGTATTAATGATTGGCGGTAATATTCAGGGGCAAACACAGGTGGTGTCTATTGCGCTTTATGACCATGTTGAATCGTTAAATTATACGGCGGCGCATCAGCTTTCACTTATTTTACTGGCTATTTCGTTTGCCTGTTTAGTGCTGTTATTTAAGTTTAATAAAAGCATTGTAGGGGTTAAGCAATAACATGATTAAGTTAAGCCTTTTTAAAGCACTCAATAATTTTGATTTAGATATAAACCTTGAGCTTGAGTCGTTTAATGTATTGGGTGTTTACGGTCCTTCAGGCTCTGGTAAGTCAACATTACTGCGTTGTATTAGTGGTTTAGAGCCTGCAAAAAGTGTTCATATTAATAATCAGCCAGTGCATGAGTTGCCAAGTGATAAACGCGGTATAACGCTTCAGTTGCAATCGTGCCCGTTGTTTCCTCATTTAGATGTGGCAGGTAATTTAGCGTTTACACAAAAACACTGCGAAAATAAGCAAACCAGCTTAACGCTTCAATACGTTGTTAAAACACTTGAATTACAAGATTTACTAAATCGTGATGTACAAAGCTTATCGGGTGGCGAGCGCCAGCGTGTAGTATTTGCGCGCACTTTGCTTGCCGGTCAAAAATTTATAATGCTTGATGAGCCTTTTAGTGCGCTTGATTGGTCATTGCGTTTTAAAACGCTCACTAAACTCAATGAGTTAGCCGTTAAGTTTAATATTAAATTTATAATAGTAAGTCACTCATTAAAAGAGCTGCTATTTTGCTGCGATACCCTTATTCAGCTTGATAAAGGTAAGGTGATAAACCAAGGTGCAAGTGCGCACGTTGCAAAGGCTATTTACGCAAACGACAGGCAAACACCGCTGAGCTTAATTAATTACGATGTGGTTAAATTTGATAAAGACTACGGGCTATATCAACTGCAATTACAGCAAAGTGAGCAACCGCTTTTTGTGCTTCCTGCACTTGTCGATAGCAGTAATAAGCTAATTATAGAAAGTGAGCAAATGTCGCTTAGTGTGTTAAAGCCTGAGCAAACAACGCACAGTAATGTTTTAAGGTCGGTATTAACTCAGGCTGAGCTTATTAATAATAAGTGGCAGTTAACGCTTAATGTTGACGGGCAAACTTTGTTTGGCTTGGCTTCAAGGCGAGTGTGGGACAAAAACAACTTTAAAGTTGGCGATGTGCTTTATACAACAATCAGTAATCTAGAATAACTAAATGCTGCACACCGCACATTGACTGTTTTTAGCTATTTTAAAACGATTAAACTCCATGCTTAAACCATCCACCAGCAATAAGTGTTTGTCTAAGCCACTTGGCAAACCAGCAAGCATTTTTAGCGCTTCAGTTGCCTGAATACTACCTATTAGCCCCACAATAGGAGAGAGCACACCGGATTCAGAGCAGCTTTGTGTTTGTTCACTAAAAAATTGCGATAAACAACCATAACAATGACTGTTTTCATCCATAGTAAAACACGCGACTTGTCCTTCCATTCGTATTGCAGAGCCTGACACTAGCGGAACTTTAGCTTTAAAACAGGCGCTATTAAGTGCATTACGCGTTGCTAGGTTATCTGAGCAATCAATTACTATATCAATGTTATTAAATAGCTGCTCTGTAGAGGTATTTGCATCAAAAAATGCCTCAATAGTATTTATGTTTATTTCACTATTAAGCGCGTTAAGCTGTTTTTTAGCAACACTGCATTTTGAGATACCAATGTCGCTTTCTTTATACAGTATTTGCCTTTGCAGGTTGGTCACGTCTATTTCATCGTTATCAACTAAGGTAAGCGTGCCAACGCCAGATGCCGCTAAGTATTGACCTACCGCGCAACCAAGCCCACCCACACCAATAATTAAAGCATGCGATTGCCATAGTTTCTCTTGTCCGTCTATATCAAGCTGCGGCAGCATAATATGCCGAGAATAGCGTAGTTGCTGTTGGTACGTTAACGGTGCTTTTTGCATTTTTAAATATCTCATACTTTTTTTGAACAATACCAATTTGTTAAATCCTAGAGCAAGTAGTAACGCTTTTTATTTGCACTGTAACAGCCCTTACCCCCTCACTCATATAGTGCAACTATAACGCATTAAAATAATAAATACATATAACTAGCTGAAATATATGGTTTTTAATTAGTGGCTCAGTAATTGCTGTGTTTGGTTAACTAAAATTTAACAAAGTTTGAGCTACTACTCATATAAAAGAGTGGGGCATTTATAAAACAATAATACGTTTACGAGGAAATAAACATGCAACCGAGTTCTGGATTTAACTTAATATCCTTTAAAGGAAAAATGAAAGTATTACATCTGAGTTGGATGGTCTTTTTTGTGTCATTTTTTGTATGGTTTAACCATGCTCCTTTATTAGGTGCAATTGCGGGCTCGCTTGGTATTACCATGGCACAAGTTAAAACATTACTAATTTTAAATGTAGCGTTAACTATTCCTGCCCGTGTTGTGGTGGGTATGCTGACCGATAAATTTGGTCCCCGGATTGTTTATGCCGCGCTACTTATTACCTGTAGTATTCCGTGTTTTATGTTTGCTATGGCAACCACATTTGAACAAGCCGCTATAGCGCGTTTTGCGCTAGGCTTTATTGGTGCTGGCTTTGTTGTGGGCATTCGTATGGTGAGTGAATGGTTTCCTGCTAACGAGCTGGGCATAGCAGAAGGTATTTATGGCGGCTGGGGTAACTTTGGTTCAGCAGCAGCGGCTATGTTATTGCCAATTATTGCACTTATGTTTGGTGGCGAAGATGGTTGGCGTTACGCAGTAGGTTTAACGGGTGTATTAAGCGTTATATTTGGTATTATTTGGTACTTAAATGTAACCGATACACCAAAAGGCGGTACATACTTTAAGCCTAAAAAAGTAGGCGCAATGGAAGTAACCAGTAAAGGCGACTTTGTATTACTTCTTATTATGAAAATCCCTATGTATGGTGCACTAGCATTACTTACTTGGAAGCTTTCACCAACCGGTGCTAACCTAATTTCGGCTAACTTTGTACTTGCCGTGTATGCTTTTTTAGTTCTGCTTTATATTTACGAAGTGTATAAAACCTTTGACGTAAATGGTCATATTTTTAAAGAGCCTGTACCTGAGTCTCATCGTTATGAATTTAAGCAAGTGGCTGTTTTAAATATTTTATATTTTACAACTTTTGGTTCTGAGCTTGCAGTTGTATCTATGTTACCGCTATTTTTTATGGATGTGTTTGCGCTTGATATGGTGTACGCGGGTATTTTAGCCTCAGCTTATGCATTTATGAACTTAGCATCTCGCCCAGGTGGCGGTTGGATTTCAGATAAATTAGGTCGCCGTATTACCCTTATTGTACTTACAACGGGTCTTGCTGTTGGTTATTTTGTAATGGGCTTGGTTGATGCATCTTGGCCTTTATGGCTTGCAGTTGTTGCGGCTATGGCGTGTTCGTTCTTTGTGCAAGCTGGTGAAGGCGCTGTATTTGCCGCAGTACCGCTAATTAAGCGTCGTTTAACTGGGCAAATAGCTGGAATGACAGGTGCTTACGGTAATGTAGGTGCAGTAGTGTACTTAACGGCATTGTCACTTGTTGATTATCAAACTTTCTTTTTCATTATTGCGGGTAGTGCATTACTTGGTCTAGCTGCACTGTTTTTTATGAGAGAACCAGATGGCCATATTACCGAAGTAAATGAAGACGGCACCGTTGAACTTATTTCAGTGACTTAAGGCATTATTGGCTATGTTTGATGAAACACTCCACGCTAAATCGCTAAAAAATGAACTCAACGTTTCATTTGGCGGGCACAGTGCTAAAGGGTTAAAAGCAGAAAACCAAGATGCGTTTGCAGCTCTCAATACCAAAGCGCAAGAAAAAGAGTCTAAAGGCGTTATTGCCTGCTTAGCCGATGGGTGTTCATCAGCAAAAAATGCTAAACAAGCGTCTCAACTTTCGGTTACTCATTTTATAAATGAGTATTTAAATACCCCCGAAAGTTGGGCGGTTAAAAAGTCAGTGTCGAAGGTGTTAGCAAGTTTAAATCAGTGGCTTTATTCGCAATCGGTTAATTACAATCACTTAGGTCAGCGTCAAGCCGATTGGATGACGACTTTTACAGCACTTATTTTAAAGTCGGCAACGGGTTATATATTCCACTTAGGTGATACGCGTATTACTCGCTTGCGAGGAAATAAAATCGAGGCAATAACACGGGATCACAAAGTAAACGATACGCTAACGCGTGCTCTTGGCGCGCAACTTCATCAAGAAATAGATGTATACGAGGTTGACCTAAAAGCAGACGATATTTATATATTAACCTGCGATGGCGTACACGATGTGCTCCCAAGTAGTGATATAGCTAAATTAATTAACGAGTACACTAATTTAGAAAATGCAGCTAAAGCAATTACCGAACTTGCATTAGCACGAGGCAGTGACGACAACGTAAGTTGTTTACTGGTAAAAGTAGAAAATATTGCCGAGCAAAAGTTAGATGAACTTTACCATTCGCTAACACGACGAAAAATTCCACCTGCGCTTAATGTTGGGCAAAAAATTGATGACTACACGGTTATTCGTAAATTACATGCCAGTAGTCGCTCGCACATTTATTTAGTGCAACAAGCGCCCGATATACCGCCAGTGGTTTTAAAAGCACCTTCGGTTAATTTTGAAGACGATGTGCACTACCTTCAAGGCTTTATAAGAGAAGGCTGGGTAGGGCAACGCATAAACCATTTAAACGTGATGAAAGTGCTAAGTACGCAATCGCAGAGTCGTTTTTTGTATCATATTTGTGAGTACATGGACGGGCAAACACTCAGTGATTGGAAGCACGACGTGCCGCACCCAGAAATAACCCAAGTACGCAGTATTATTGAACAAATAGTACATGCACTAAGGGCGTTTCAGCGACTCGATATGGTACATCGTGATTTAAAACTCGATAATGTAATGATAGATGCGCACGGTAAAGTAACGCTAATAGATTACGGCACAGTAAGTGTTGCGGCTATGGACGAGTCGGTTAAACAAATTGCGGATGATTGCCCGCAAGGCACTGCCGACTACACCGCACCCGAAACACTTATTACTATGCACGCCGATTTTAAAAGTGATTTGTTTTCACTTGGCGTGATTGCATATGAGTTATTGTGCTCAAAATTGCCTTATAAACCACTGCCACTTAACCACGTAGCGCCAAAAGATTACAGCCATTGGCATTACACAAGTATTCGTAAATACAGAGCCGATATTCCGTTTTGGTTAGATCAAGCCCTTATGAAGGCGCTTGCCCCTAAACCTGAGCTCAGATACCAAGCTTTTTCTGAGTTTATAAACGATATCAACAAACCTAATCCTTATTTAGAAAGTACCGCTAATAAAAGTTCAATAATGAAACGCGATCCAGTTATGGTGTGGAAATGTATTTCGCTGTGTTTATTTATTGCTTTGGTATGTGTATTAATAATTAAAACTTAGAGAACCAAAATGCTTAATTACAAGAACAACTTACCTATTATTTTTATACTGGGTTGCTTCACTGCGCCTTTAATAAGCCAAGCTGCGCAAACTGATCTTGATTTTAGACTGCGTTTTGAAAGCGTTGATCAAGAAAATGCTCTAAAAGATGCAAGCGGCTTAACACTTAGAACCCGCTTAACGCATCAAACAGACGAGGTGAATGGTTTTTCAGCACTTATTGAAGTAGAAGACACTCGCAGCCTATTGGGCGTAGATGATTACAACAATACAGTGGGGAAAAACACTAATTATTCTGTTATTGCAGACCCAGAAAACACTGAGATAGACCAAGGCTTTGTTAAATATGCCCGCGATGGTCTATCGCTAAAAGTAGGGCGCCAAATAATAGCTCTTGATGGGCAGCGTTTTGTTGGGCACGTAGGTTGGCGCCAAGACAGACAAACCTTTGATGCCGCGACCATTAATTACGCATTTAATAACATAAATTTACAGTACAGTTATTTAAATAAGCGTAACCGCATATTTGCTGACGATAAAGACATTAAATCGTCCGATCATTTAATTAATGCAAGCTTTAAAACAGACTACGGTAAAGTGGTTTTATACAGTTACTTATTAAGTGACGATGCACTACAAGACGACAGTTTAGATACTTATGGCGTTTCTTTTAACGGTAATAAAACCCTAAACGACATAAAATTTTATTACAAAGCGGAGTATGCAACGCAGTCTGCTTCAACAAGCGTGAGTGATTTTGATGCCGATTACTATGCACTTGAAGGCGCTGTCGATTTAAATGGGTTGGGCATAAAAACAGTAACATTAAAAGTTGGCATAGAGTCACTTGGCTCTGATAATGGCGATTACGGGTTTGCAACACCGCTTGCCACGTTACATAAATTTAATGGTTGGACAGATACGTTTTTAAATACACCCACACAAGGTTTGGACGACACTTACATAAGCTTAAACGGTAAAGCGTTTGACGGAAAATGGCTGGTGGCTTATCACAGTTTTGATGCTAATGAGCAATCAAATGGGGTTGACGATTTAGGCAGTGAACTAAACGTACAATACGTTAAACCTATTAATAAACAATACGCAGTAGGTGTTAAGTATGCTGATTACTCAGCGGGCGATACTGCTGCTAATAAAGTCGATACTCAAAAATTGTGGGTATGGATGAGCGCTAAATTTTAACCCTCTCTATCTTCTAATATTCACTTGTAATTTATAGCGACACACGATGGTGCAATTGCACCATCTTGTGGGACTTTATGCTTTTCACCTCTGCACCAATGTAGGCAACTTGCTGATTTTAAATGCTTATATATTTGGCTTACATATTGCTATAACAAACCTATAACAAATTATTCGATTTCAATTTTAGTCAATTACTAAAATAGGTATCACTTTAAGGTGGGTAAATGTTAAGCAAGCAGCGTGTTGTAGTGGTAGGAAACGGAATGGTCGGGCACCATTTTGTGCAGCAGCTAGTTTCTCAAAATCAAGCTGATGAGCAATTTGAAATTACGGTACTTAGCGGTGAAGACCGTTTAGCGTATGACCGTGTACAACTATCCTCTTTTTTTAAAGGCAAAACCGCAGACGACCTCGCACTTACATGTAATAAAACCTATGACGATTGGCAAGTACGCTTTCATACTCATTCTAAAGTGGTTGATATAAATCGTGATACGCAAACTATAACGACCGCTAAAGGGGAATTGTTTGAATACGACAAACTTGTGCTTGCTACAGGTTCATTCCCATTTGTACCGCCTATACCGGGTAAAGATCGCGAGCATTGCCTTGTTTATCGCACCATTAACGATTTACACGCAATAAAAAATTCAGCCCACGGCAGCAAAGTAGGCGTGGTAATTGGTGGCGGTTTACTGGGGCTTGAAGCTGCAAACGCATTAAAGCAATTGGGTTTACATACTCACGTAATAGAATTTGCACCGCAACTTATGGGTGTACAAGTTGATGCTGGTGGCGGTCGGTTACTAAAAAACAAAATTACGGATTTGGGCGTTACTGTACATACAGCGGTAGCAACTGAGGAAATAGTAGAAGGCGAAAGTTGCCGTTATAAAATGTGTTTTAAAGGTGGCAAAACCCTTGAAACAGACATGATTGTATTTTCGGCGGGTATTCGCCCTTATGATAATTTAGCCCGCGAGTTTAATTTAGAGTTAGGCGAGCGCGGCGGTATTGTAATTAATAACCACTGCCAAACGAGTGATAAAAACATATACGCTATTGGTGAATGTGCACTGTGGAATAATTTTATTTTTGGCTTAGTGGCACCCGGTTACGCCATGGCTAAAATAGCAGTTGGGCATATTTTACAAGATACGCAGCAAGGTACTTTGCAAAGTACTGGCTTAGACAATAAAGCCGATGAATTTAATGGTGCCGATATGAGCACCAAGCTTAAATTAATGGGTGTTGAAGTAGGCTCTATTGGCGATGCACATGCACGCAGCGAAGGCGCAATAAGCTATTACTTTGAAGACCAAGCCAATGGTATTTATAAAAAAATAGTCACTAACTCACAAAGTAATAAGCTGATTGGCGCGGTACTTGTTGGCGATACCAGCGATTACGACAATTTGCTGCAATATCATTTAAACGACATTGAACTTACCACCGCTCCCGAAGCGCTCATTATGCCCCTTGCCGGCGACATAGCAGAGCTAAGCGCCGATGACTTGCCTGATAACGCCATTATTTGCGCGTGTCATAAAGTAACTAAACACACCATTGAACAAACAGTCGCTAAAGGCTGCATAGATTTGGCAAGTGTGCAGCAAAGCACCAAAGCCAGTACAGGCTGTGGAGGGTGTGAAAAGCTCGTTCAAAATGTAATAAACAGCGCGCTAGCTAAAGCAAGTAACACTATTAACGTAGTTACCCTTAATGAGCCTGTAAAACAGCCTGCATAAATTAAAGCACACTAAAAGAGAGCAGTATGACAACCGCAAACACGTCACCAACTATAAATAAAACCAGTTTAAAACAAACAACATGTGCTTACTGTGGTGTAGGGTGCGGTGTTGATATTTCACTTTTTAATAATGTGCCAACCAAGCTTGAAGGCATGCGAGAGCACCCCGCTAACTTTGGTCGTTTATGTGTAAAAGGCACGCATTTGCTAGACACCACAGGCAGTGATAACCGCTTAACGTCGCCCCTCATTAATAATAAAGCAGCCACGTGGGATGAAGCAACCGACCACGTTGCCAATAAATTTAACGACGTAATACAAAAGCACGGACCCGATGCGGTGGCATTTTATGTGTCAGGGCAGTTACTTACTGAAGATTACTACATCGCGAATAAATTAATGAAAGGCTACATAGGCTCAGGCAATATCGATACAAATTCGCGCCTGTGTATGTCATCTGCTGTGGCAGGTTACAAACGCGCTTTTGGTGAAGACGTAGTGCCGTGTACCTACGAGGATTTAGAGCAAACTGAGCTGCTTATTTTAATTGGCTCAAATGCAGCGTGGACTCATCCGGTTTTGTATCAGCGAATGGAGCGTGCAAAGCAGCTTAACCCAAATATGAAAGTGGTGGTTATTGACCCGCGAAAAACCGACACTGCTGAGCTTGCCGACACATTTTTAAATATAAAACCAGGGAGTGACGCCGCCCTTTATAACGGCTTGCTTAATTATTTAAATGAGCATAACCACCTCGATACGCAATTTATTGCTCAGCACACAAACGGCTTTGAAAGCGCACTGCAAGAGGCACAAAAATGGAGCTGCCAGGCAGTTAGCGACTTTTGCGATATAACAATTGAGCAAGTCACTGAGTTTTACACGCTATTTGCTAAAAGCCGAAGTGCGATTAGCTTTTACTCAATGGGTATAAATCAATCAAGCTCGGGTGTAGATAAATGCAACGCCATTATTAATGCGCATTTAGCCTCAGGTAAATTACTTAAGCCAGGTAGCGGTCCGTTTTCGATTACTGGACAACCCAATGCGATGGGCGGGCGCGAAGTAGGTGGTTTGGCTAATCAGTTAGCGGCGCATTTAGATATTGAAAACGAAGCGCATCAATCACTTGTACAACGTTTTTGGCTCTCGCCAACTATTGCTAAAAAAGTAGGCAGCAATGCCATTGATATGTTTGATGAAATAGCCGCAGGCAAAATAAAAGCAGTGTGGATAATGGCAACAAACCCAATGGTGAGCTTGCCTAATAACGCCGCTATTAAAAAGGCATTAGAGACCTGCGAATTGGTGGTTGTATCTGACTGTATTGCAAAAAGTGATACGTTAAAATTCGCCGATGTTGCTTTTCCATCAACCGGTTGGGGTGAAAAAAACGGCACTGTGACTAATTCAGAACGCAGAATATCAAGGCAACGACCGTTAGTAGCGCCTTATTCGGGTGCTAAAAACGATTGGCAAATTATGTGCGATGTTGCTAAAAAAATGGGCTTTGAAGGATTTGATTTTATAGACCCAAGTGGCATTTTTGAAGAATGGGCACAATTAACCGGCTTTGAAAATAACGGCAGCCGATTACTAAATCTTTCTGGTTTAGTTGGGCTCACAAAAAGCCAGTACGATAATTTAAAACCCATTATGTGGCCGGTTGTTAAAAATCAGTCTTATAAAAATGGTCAAGTTTTTACAGATAACCAATTTAGCACCGCTGATAAAAAAGCACGTTTTATACCCATAACGCCGCAATTACCTGTGCAACAAACATCAAGTGATTATCCGTTTATAATGAACTCAGGACGTATACGCGACCAATGGCATACGATGAGCCGCACGGGTAAAAGCACTGCGCTTTCATCGCATATTACACGCCCGTACATTGAAATTAATCCGCTTGATGCCAGTAAATTAGCAATTAAACAAAACGATTTAATAAGTGCGATTGCGCAAACTGGGCAGGTTACCGCGCATGCAAAAGTAACCGATTCCGTGCGAAAAGGTGAATGCTTTATGCCTATTCATTGGAATAAGCAATTTGCGTCATCAGCAACAGTAAGTGGGTTGTATCAATCGGTAGTTGACCCTCTATCTGGTCAGGCTGAGTGCAAACACGGCGCTGTTAATATAGTTAAGGCACCCTTTGTGCAATATATGCAGCTGTTTGTTAAAAACGAACTTGTTATAAACAGTGATTTTTGGCTCAAAGTTAATGCAAGCAATTGCTTTAATTACCAATTGGCGCTTAATGAACCACAAAGTGATTTACTGTATTACTGCCAAACCTTAACCGGTTTACAAGGGCAGTGGTCGGCTATGAACACGGCAAAAGCCATGCATGTGCAGTGTATTCAAAACGATCAATTAGCGTTTGTTGGTGTTATTTCTAACGAGCAAAAAGAAATATCACTTGAGTGGATAAACCATTTATTTGCAGAGCCATTACTGACCTTTACACAGTTACAGTCTTTGCTTTATGCAACCCCCGATGAAGAATTTACCCAAGGCGTGCAAGTGTGTAGCTGCTTTAAAGTAAGAGAGCAGCCAATTATAAACGCCATTAAAAACGGTGCAAACACAGTCGAGCAATTGGGGTCTGAACTTAAATGTGGGACGAACTGCGGTTCGTGTAAAACGCAATTAAGCCAATTAATAAAACAACATTACAAAGCCGGTTCTAGCAGCATTGATGTTGCGGTTGAAATGTAAACAAACAAGGAAGCATATGCTTAATGATCAATTTGGTCGGCAGTTTAACTATTTGCGCCTCTCAATAACTGATGTATGTAATTTTAGTTGTAGTTATTGTTTACCAAACGGGTATCAGTGCGATACGCCGCGTAATTTTTTAAATAAAAACGAAATTAGCACGCTAGTAAATGCGTTTGCAGAGCTAGGTACTAAAAAAGTACGCATTACAGGTGGCGAACCGTGCTTGCGAAACGACGTAACCGATATTATAAAACTCTGTAAAAATACACCTGGCATAGAAAAAGTAGCCATTACTACCAACGGGTTTAATTTATTAAAGAAAATTGATGAATTTGCTGAGGCAGGGCTTGATGCGCTTAATGTCAGTATTGATAGCTTAAATCCGAGTATGTTTAAACTCATAACAGGGCACGACAAACTTAACCTTATTTTAAAAGGGATTGAACGCGCGGTAGATCTGGGCATAAAAGATATAAAAATAAATGCAGTGCTTGCCAAGCAGTTTAATAAAAACCAATTGAAGGATTTTTTAGCGTGGGTAAAACACCACAAAGTTACAGTGCGCTTTATAGAATTAATGGAAACCGGTGACGGCGCAACATTTTTTGAAGAAAACCACTTAAGTGGGCAAACGGTTAAAGCCCAATTACTCGACCAAGGTTGGTTACAAGTCGTTAGGGGGAAATTAAACGGACCCGCTGAGGAATTTTGTCATCCTGATTACGATGGTCGTATTGGTTTAATAATGCCTTACAGTAAAGACTTTTGTAAAAGTTGTAATCGCTTGAGGGTGTCGGCTCTGGGTAAATTACACTTATGTTTATTTGCAGAGCAAGGTATAGATTTACGCGAACTACTAAACGAGGACGATACTGCAGCGACCGTAAAGGCAATTCAAGCCGCTATGGGCAATAAAGAAATAAGCCATGAGCTGGATAAACGCTTAACAGGTGCGACAACTCACTTAGCCATGTTAGGCGGCTGATATGAAACTTAAGCGAGATTTTACAGGTGTTGTGCTTGCTGGTGGTAAGTCATCAAGAATGGGCACAGACAAAGCCGATTTAGTTTTAAAAAATAAAACGCTATTGCACAATGCGTGTGATTTATTAAAAGACGTAGGCGCTAAAAACATACTTATAAGTCGCAACGTTACAAATCCAGTCAAGTCATTGAACCATTATTCACCGAGCGATTATCCCTCAGAAAAGTACGTTAAAGATATATACCCAAATAGTGGACCCCTTGGCGGAATTTATTCCACATTAATAGCCACTGAGCACGACTTACTTATTACTGCGGTAGATATGCCTCTACTTACGAGTAGTTTGTTAAGCATAATTGTGCTGGCTTCTCAGTCAAATAACGTACAAAGTGTGAGCAATCAATTAAATCAGTCACAAATACATGCTTGGCACTTTGAAAATGAACCACTACCGCTGTATATTCGTAATACAAGCAGTGTAAAAAATCATTTAAAACACATACTCACAAACGCTAACAGTCATAAATCAATAAAACAGTTTACCCAAAGCATTGGTGTGCAAACGCTTTTATGTAATAAAGCGCACGCATTAATAAACACCAATACACCGGCGCAATTTAAAGCTGTAAATGAGCATTTTGACCAAAGCATTAATCAATTAAGAAGAACATTATGAGTCACACAACTGAGTCACAAATAGCATTAAACATTGCCGTAATGACGGTAAGCGATACACGCGATGCGATTACCGATACTTCTGGTCATTACTTAATTAAAGCGCTAACTGAAGCTGGTCATCACTTAGCTGATAAAGACATAGTTAAAGATGACGTTTACCAAATGCGTGCAGTGGCATCGCAGTGGATAGCCGATGACACCATTCATGCTATTTTAGTGACTGGCGGTACAGGTTTTACTGAGCGCGATTCAACACCAGAGGCATTTGCGCCGCTGTTTGATAAAAGCGTAGACGGTTTTGGTGAGCTATTTAGGCACATATCGTACGGCGAAATTGGTAACTCTACTATTCAATCTCGTGCATTGGCAGGACTTGCTAATAACACCGTTATTTTTTGTATGCCAGGCTCTACAGGCGCATGTAAAACTGCGTGGACAGGCATAATAAAAGATCAACTTAACTCAATGCATAAACCGTGTAACTTTGTACCGCACATTACCATTGGTAAAAAGTGTGAATCGCGTGAGCAATAGTATGTTGAGTCACGTTGACGAAAACGGCCAAGCGAATATGGTTGATGTATCGCTCAAAGACGTAACCTTGCGCGATGCCTCAGCTGAAGCATTTATTAGCATGAGCAAGCTTGCCTTTGAACAAGTAATGCTTAATCAAAACAAAAAGGGTGATGTGTTAGGCGTGGCACGCATTGCAGGTATTCAAGGCGCTAAAAAATGCGCTGATTTAATTCCGCTTTGTCATCCGCTTGCACTTAGTAAAGTCGCTGTTGATTTTGAACTTGATGAAGCAAACAGCCAAATTAAAATAACCAGCTACTGCAAACTTGCAGGTAAAACGGGGGTTGAAATGGAAGCGTTAACAGCGGTATCTGTGGCTAGCCTTACTTTGTTTGATATGTGTAAAGCAGCCGACCCACTAATGGAAATTAGCGGCATGCGCGTTACTCAAAAAGCAGGGGGCAAAAATGGTAGTTGGCAACGCGATTAATCCAAACGATGCAATATCTAGCGCCGGGAAAGTAGAGTTATTGTTTTTTGGGCAACTAAAAGAGCGGTTAAAGTGCAGTAAATTAAGTCTTGAGATTACGCAGCCGCTTACTATTTCAGAGCTTAAATTAAAATTAGTGAGTCAATACCCGCACTGGCAACCGTGGCTGGAAGAGCGTGAGCTACTTGCAGCGCTTAACCAAACTATGTCATCAAGCGACGAAATAGTGAAAGCAGGGGATGAGCTTGCCTTTTTCCCGCCGGTTACAGGTGGCTAATGAGCATACATATTCAAGTACAAACCGATGATTTTAATGTAGGTGACGAGCACAATACGCTTTGTAGTAATAATAAAAGCGATGGCGCTGTTGTCACCTTCACAGGTTTGGTAAGAGAGTTCAGCAGTGGCGATAACGTTATTGCACTTGAGCTTGAACACTACCCTGGTATGACCGAGCAACTCCTTCAATCTATTGCAGAGCAAGCACAAACTCGCTGGCAACTGGCGCGAATATTTATTATTCACCGCGTTGGTTACTTAGCACTTGGCGAGCAAATTGTATTTGTAGGCGTAACGTCCCGCCATCGCCAAGCCGCGTTCGAAGGCGCACAATTTATTATGGATTACTTAAAAAACCACGCCACGTTTTGGAAAAAAGAGCACTTTAAAGACTCATCAAATTGGGTTGAGTTTAAACAAAGTGACAAACAAGCGCTGGATAAGTGGGAAAAGTGATGCAGATATTTCATTACTTGTGCTCTACAGAGGTTATATAGCTCTCAGTTTGCGTGTGAAGTCTGCGTTTTTCGTGTTATAAATCAGCAATATTAGATTGTTAGCTCGACCCAAGTCTGGAAGACATATGCGCACATCAAAAATGTTATATTTTACAATATTATTACTTGTTCTACTTTCAGCTTTTCTTGCTGTATGGGTATATGATTTAAAAGAAGGTAAAGATTTACTGAGCTTTACCATATCAACAGTAAGCTTTTGTATAGCCTTATTAGCCTTATTAGCCTTATTAGCTTTATTTATTACTGTTAGAACATATACATCAATTGATAGTGTAAATAATATTAGCAAAATGGAAGGTAACATTTTAGATAATGAAAATTACGTAACCTCACTTCCAGAGTTAATTAATCAGTTTAAGTCCCAAAATGAAAATACACTAGAGAAAGAAATTTTTGACTCTATTGAGCATAAACTAAAAAAAGAGTCAGAAACCGCCGTTCTTTTTGCCGATACCCTTCAGTATATAATTGACCTAATTGTATTATTTCCAGCTGTTTTTAATGCATCAGAAACTAACAAAGTACTTTATAAAAAGCGTATGGATACAATTTTGTCAGAAGTTGATAGGCGCTGTGAAATATTGCACTCGGTGAGTAAAGGTAATTCAATTCAAATAACGGAAACGATAAAGCTATTTAAAGCTGTTGTGTCTTACCAAAGTTTTGTAGCTGATGATAATTTTAATATTCATGCAGACTTACTTCATGTGAGAGGTCCAATTCTTCGTAATCCAGTGACAAAAACCATTTACCATAATTACCTAGGTTTGTATTACAACAAAAAAGGCATGCATTTGCTGCGAGAGTCGCTAAATATGAACTCTGTAGATATTTTGTCGATTGATGGTTTAGAGCTGGCTCAAAAAAATATTAATACCATAGAGCCATCAATACTTGAAGAAGTAAGTATGTATCTTAAATCTGCCGCTGAGCAGTTCGATAAAGCACTTAAAGTATCTAGCGAAGATGTTATGTGGCCTGGTTTTATTAATTACAATAAAGCACGTACGGTATATTTTTTAGCTTTACTATCAAATAGCGAACTTAATTGGTTAGATATTCTCGACGAAGCAATAGAGTCTCGCAGCAGGTTAAATCGACTAATTGACGAAATTTTAATGATAGACAGATCAAAACCAGCCAATATTGTTAGCACACATTTAAGAGAATTTTTTCTATATCAAGAAGAGTTAGCACGTACAGTAAAATTGAATATTTTACTGTCGAATAATCTAACCAGACAAAATAATGCACCTATTATATATAAAGGGATTAATATCACTGATATATCAAACGAAAAACTAACTGACTTATTTGTTTCAATACAAAAGTTTTCTACAGTTAGTATTTACCAAGAAAAAATTATAAGTCGACTCAAGAATAACCTCGCTGTGACAAACTAACAAAGCTTCAGCGAGAAAGTAGGGGATATACTATTTTTACGGCTTTTTGCTCATCATAAAAAAGCCACCTACCGATGCATGAAAAGTCATAGCAAGAATAAATGGCTCTTTATTAAAATGTTTTTTGGACTGAACTTATTTTATTACACTTTTCCAATGCTCAAATCAGGCATTAAATTTAGCCTGTTATGGATAGCATGATGGATGAAAGATAACTTAGTTCGCACCGCTTGAGTTAATACAAATGGGTAGGCATCGGCAAGTCCCATGCTGCGATTTAGTGAATTTAGAATGATCGAAAATTCCATCCAAGTATCTAAAATAGCATCAATCGATGTTTGTGAATTAAAGTAATATGCACTTTGTGGCAATCTAAGCTCGTCTGCTTCATCTAATTCAAACTCATTACCCGTTGTTGAGCCTGTAATTGAAAAGTTTTTGGCTGTTTCTAAAGTATCGATAATATGCATGTAATGCGCCCATGTTTCCGCCCAGTCTTCATAAGGGTGCATAGTAGCGTATTCACTGATAAAGGTTTCATGCCAGTTAGCAGGAGCGCCTTGTTTGTAATGAGTATCGAGCGCTTGCTGGTAATCTAATTCGTCATCACCAAAATATTGCTTACATAAAGCATGTTTTTTTGGTGAATTTGCGATTAGTTGATCAAAATAATAATGACCGAGTTCATGGCGAAAATGGCCAAGTAAAGTACGGTAACGCTCGCCCATTGCTATTTTAGCTTGAGAGCGTGCTACGTCGTCTGCCTCGGCTAGGTTTATAGTGATATGCCCGCAATCGTGTCCTGTAAATACAACGTCTTGACCTATAATAGGGCTTACAAAGTGATCGCTTACGTTACGGTCTGCTATAAAATCGAAGCTTAATCCGCTTTCAGGTTCTTGAATCGTTGTATTTAAAGGGAGTGATAATGATTTTAATGTATACAAAGCGCGACGTTTTGCTGTCTCCATTTTTTTCCATAATGGAATATGTTCAACAATACTTAAATCGGGCACCGTTTCATTAAAGCGGCATGAAAAACACAGCACTTCGTCTTTATCGGCAACAGGTATAAAGGTGTCTAAATTAACCATACCATTGCATACGTGATACTGAGCGTTGTTATCACATTTTTTATAAAAAACTTCAGGCGCTTCTGCTTTGTAAAATAACCCCGATTGCTCATCAATTTCATAGGGTTCAACTTGGTCGAACTCATCATCAATACCCACGGTTCTGCCGCAAGCCAAACAATGGCTGCTTTCAAAAAATAAAATAAGTTGATCTGTGCAATTACATTTAAATGTTTTCATATGTTACCGAATAAAAAAGAGACCGTATAAACCACTTTTACTTAGCGCTATGCTATTGGAGGATAGTGGTTAAATCCTTTTTAAAAGTTCAGACTTTTTAATATTAAATTCATCATCACTCAACGCATTAGAGTCGCGAAGTTGTGCTAACTTTTCAATAATTTGAAGTGTTTCGTCTACCGAGTATTGTCCCACAGTATTATTAGCCGGTGCTTCAACTTGGTTTGGTGTTGACGATGCAAAATTCGGCTGCGTTCCTTGCTGCGTAAAATCTTTTTGTGGTTCTGGAGGCGTTGGCGTTTGCCCTGAAATTAATGGCAGGGTATTTACATTAATTGTCCCCCACTGACTGTTAAATGTAAGAGAAGTATTATTGCCTTGCTGTTGGCTTACACCACCAATATTATGATCTAACGTGTCGTATACGCTCACTTGTCCATTTAATTCAACGGCTAAGCGATTAGGGAATATAGCGTAGCGAATATTATTTTGCGCACCACTGCTAAATGGGCTGCCTAGATTACCTGGCCACCACTGATTGCTGCCAGGCGATCCTGCAGGAATAACCGGAAATATTTGGTTATTGCTCAATATATTAGCAAGTTCGTTGCACAAGTTATCAACGGTTGATTTTAAACCGTTGTTAAACATGTCGCCAACCATTGTCATTCCGCCACGCATCCATTGACCAGAACCACCAAGTTCTGGGCAATTAAACTGTGCCATTGAGCAACCGCCATTATTAACGCTAACTAACATGTGAATTACTGCATCGTGACTGAGGTTATAACGAGATGCTATACCATTAACTAAGTTTTCACCGACATCTGTTAGCTTTTGCATAAGAGAATATCCTATTAGGTAGATTGGGTTGATTTAAAAAATCTTAAATACGCTAGGGCGTGTTGATTTTTGGGATTGAAATTTGTTCAATCTAGGGGCGATTTAATCGCGGCGCGAGGTTTGTACCCTAGTGGGCTAAGTAAAAACCGAGCAACAAAGAGTCAATCGTCCCTAGAAAGAACCCAGGGGCAGCGCATGTTTGGCATTTATGCTGCGTTATCGCCTATGTATGGGGAACAACCACACATCATAGACTCTGCCTTGCTTAAATACCAAACACACTGCTGCAAATTCAACCACCAAAGAACAACACGCCCTAGTGCTGCATTACCTTTAGCTTTGATGATAATGAAAAATTAACAGGTTAGTGAGGTGTGCTGGTTTTTCAAATTGGACGAGTTCTGTTTTGTCTGAAATGAAAACACACCACTGCAAAGCTAATCTTTAAAGTAAGCATCTATGTATTAAAAGTTGCTTGTTTTATCTCATAGAGATTGTTAGTTTTGCTGTAACGTAAGCGGTTAAAAATCGATCTAGTATAGCACCGTTACTTACTTTAACAGCAGCTTTATCGTGAACTATTTCTTACTATTTAATAATTACTTTGAATGATTTTTAAACTCTAAATAAATCCTTTTAATTATATCAGTTTAGCGGTATAAATAACGCAGTGAGTATTTTAAAAAATCTAAATATATTTGTTTTATTTCAATATTTTAAATTAACAGGATTTAATTGTAAGTTATTTTAAAGCACTATTTTGGTGCGTTTTCTGCACCATTAAAAATCTAAAATTGATGGTTTAAATTACACTAAGTTTACTATTTATTGAATAGGTGTGTTTTTCCTATTAATTAGGTCAAAACCTTTATGCATAACGTTGCTTTGTGCAAGAGCCGCGAGTGGATGAACAGTACTACTTAAGCAAGTCTTTTGGTATAAAAATTGCAAAAGTGAATTAGTCCAAATAATATTTTCAGCGTTATATTGTGGCCATACATTATTAAAGGGGAATTAATAGATGACAATTACAGTTGGGATTTCGCACCATACTCAGTATAAATACGACCGGTCAGTTAATATGGGGCCGCATATATTCCGATTACGTCCAGCGCCACATAGCCGTACAAAAATTAAAAGCTATTCTTTAAAAATAGTACCAGAAGATCATTATATAAATTGGCAACAAGACCCTTTTGGTAATTACCAAGCAAGGGTGGTTTTTAACAAACCAACCACCGAATTTAGTTTTACAGTTGATTTGGTCGCCGAACTAACGGTTATTAATCCTTTTGATTTCTTTTTAGAAGATTACGCCGAAAACTTCCCGTTTGTTTACGATGCTATTTCAAAGTCAGAACTCTCTCCTTATTTAAAAAAACGCAAAGCCAGTCCAAAATTTAAAGAATTAATTGAATCTTTAAACCCTAAAGAGCCGCTTAGAAGCGTTGATTTTTTAGTGGCTGTTAATCAAGCTATTTATGAGTTAGTTGGTTATGGCATTCGTTTAGAACCTGGCGTACAAACACCGAACGAAACAATAAGTAAAAAAACAGGTTCGTGTCGTGATTCTGCTTGGTTATTAGTACAATTGTTTCGTCATTTAGGGTTGGCATCTCGATTTGTATCGGGTTACCTAGTACAGCTAACCTCAGATCAAAAATCACTAGATGGCCCAAGCGGTCCAGAAGAAGATTTTACCGATTTGCATGCATGGACCGAGGTGTATATTCCGGGTGCAGGTTGGATAGGGCTTGATCCTACCTCGGGTTTATTTGCTGGTGAAGGTCATATTCCATTGGCGTGTACGCCAGAGCCAAGCTCGGCAGCGCCGGTAACCGGCGGTATAGATGACTGTAAATCTGAGTTTAGCTTTTATAATAAAGTAACGCGTGTACACGAAGACCCACGTGTTACTAAGCCGTATTCTGAGGCGCAGTGGGCGGCAATTAACCGTTTAGGTCAGCACGTTGACAATGTTTACAATGAAGAAAACATACATTTAACCATGGGCGGCGAACCTACGTTTATTTCTATTGACGATATGGAACATCCTCAGTGGAATACTGATGCCGATGGCAAAGAAAAAAGAATATTAGCTCAAAATTTATTTGTAGAAATGAATAAAGTATACACAAAAGGTGGCTTTACTCATTACGGACAAGGTAAATGGTATCCGGGTGAGCCATTACCACGTTGGCAATATGCGTGCTATTGGCGCAAAGACGGCGAGCCTTTATGGCAAGATGCCGCACTATTAGCCGATCCTAATAAAGATTATAAATTTGATCATACCGATACTAAAAAGTTTGCTGATAAACTGTGTGACTCACTTGGTCTTGAAACCAAGGCACTTACTACGGCTTATGAAGATATTTTATATCACATGTGGCAAGAAGCCTCATTACCTACCGAAATAAAGCCAGATCAACCAGAACTTCTCCATGCAATGAGCCGAAAAGGCTTTTTAGCTAAAATGGATAAAGGCATAGAAAAGCCTGTTGGCTATGTTCTACCTTTAAAATGGAACGATAGTAAAAACTGTTGGCAGTCGTGTACGTGGGAGTTTAAACGGGGTCATTGTTTTTTATTACCGGGTGAATCACCACTTGGTTATCGCCTACCTTTAGACAGCCTTGAGTGGAGCGGCAATATTATTGACCGCGACCCGTTTGATATTCCAGAAAATTTTACCAAAGCTAAAAAGCTTAAAAAGGGCTTTATTGGTAAAGAAATGGTTAAAACTGCGCTTGTAATGGAAGTGAGAGAGGGGCGTTTATATATATTTATGCCACCAACAAGTCATTTTGAACATTACATGGGTTTAATAAGTAGTATAGAGAGTGTGGCTAAAGAACTTAAAATGCCGCTTGTTATTGAAGGCTATAGCCCACCTAAAGATAGCCGCGTAGAAAAATACGCTGTAACGCCAGATCCAGGTGTTATTGAAGTAAATATTCATCCTTCAACATCGTGGGATCAATTAGTCAGTCGAACTACAACGCTATATGGTTTAGCAAAAGAATGCCGATTAGGTACCGATAAGTTTATGGCAGATGGTCGTCATACAGGTACTGGTGGTGGTAACCACGTAACGCTGGGTGGCGAAACACCTGAGCAAAGCCCATTTTTACGCAGACCCGATATTTTAAGAAGTTTTATTACCTATTGGCAGCATCATCCTGGTTTATCGTATTTATTTTCGGGGCTTTTTATTGGTCCTACAAGCCAAGCACCGCGAGTGGATGAAGCCCGTGATGAAGTTTTATACGAGCTAGAAATTGCCTTTTCGCATATGCCCGAAGGTGAGGTGCCTGAACCTTGGTTAGTTGATAGGCTACTTCGTAATTTATTAGTGGATTTAACGGGTAATACGCACAGAGCAGAGTTTTGTATAGATAAGCTCTATTCACCCGACTCAGCCACAGGTCGTTTAGGGATTGTAGAATTTAGAGGCTTTGAAATGCCTCCGCATTCACAAATGAGCTTAGTGCAAATGCTGCTGTTGCGTACTTTACTTGCTTGGTTTTGGAAAAAACCTTACCACAAGCCATTAATACGTTGGGGTACTGAGTTACACGATAAGTTTTTATTGCCACAATATGTAGAAAACGATTTAGCTGAAGTAAGCCGCGATTTACAACAGGCAGGTTTTCAATTTCAGTTAAGTTGGTTAAATCCATTTTTTGAATTTAGGTTTCCGGTATGTGGTACGCGAGAACTTGATAACGTTACACTTGAGCTTAGAACCGCAATCGAGCCTTGGCATGTACTGGGCGAAGAGGCGAGTGCGTCGGGTACGGCGCGCTATGTGGATTCGTCATTAGAAAGAGTACAGATAAAAGTACAAGGAACAATGAGCGACCGCTATGTTGTAACGTGTAATGGTCGAAGAGTGCCGCTTAAACCGGTTAAAGGTAAAGCAAAAGATGAAATGGTCGCGGGTATACGATACAGAGCTTGGCAACCACCTACAGCGCTTCACCCAACTATTGGCGTACATGCACCATTAGTTTTTGATTTAATCGATACGTGGGAAGGACGTTCAGTTGGAGGCTTTGTATATCATGTGAGCCATGCTGGTGGGCGTAATCCTGAAACGCTACCGGTTAATGCATTTGAAGCAGAAGGGCGCAGGGTTGCAAGATTTTGGGAGCATGGGCATACACCATCTTTACTTGCATCAGCAGAACCAAGCTGGAGCCCATCGGCGGTTACGCATAGTTTTCAATCGGCGCAAAGCGCAAGTGAATACGTAGTGCCTGATGAAGAAAGTAGTAATCCTGATTATCCAAATACCTTGGATTTACGCAGGCAGCCTAACTTTAAATAATAATTGATAGTTGTGTCATTCCACTTTGAAATTATTTAAAGTGGAATGACTAAATATTTTTAAAGCATCATTATGAACACGGCTATTTACTATAAATTGGAGCGCTTTCAGCTTGTATATTAACAATAACGCGATGCCGGAATTGCCTGAGTGGTTGTCTTTATACCTTGATAAATCACATGGACATGATGAACTAGCAAACCACAGTGGTTTAAACCCAGACCATTGGGATACTTTATTTAAGCGTTTAGCTAGTCTAACAGCAGATGATGTTAGTAGCCGCGCTACAGAAATTAGCCAATTGCTACAAAATGGCAATATTAAAAATGAAAGCAATAAGCAGTGGCACTTCGACCCATTGCCATTTATGTTATCTAAAGCCGATTGGGCATTGCTCGAAGAGGGAATAAAACAAAGAACCCTTTTATTAAATAAAATTCAGCAAGATATTTACGGTGACCAAACATTATTAGTCGATGGTCATATTCCTGCAAAGCAGCTTTTTCAAGACCCTAATTACTTACGCGAAGGTTTTAGCTTACCTAGTAACGAATTAACACTATTTTTTACTGCATTAGATGTTTACCGCACGCCAACAGGCGAATTTAAAGTATTAAGCGATCATTGTCAGTGCCCGTTAGGCTTAGGGCTATTAATTAAAAGCCGTATTATTGCAAGGCGTGTAATGGCTGAAGAATTTGCAGAATGTAATGTTCAGCAAATTAAAGAATTTTTAAATTTATTCCAAGAGGGTATTAACGAATATACCCATTATATGGATGACCCACGAATTGTAATTTTAACCCAAGGAATTGATGACCCTAACTACAACGAGCATGCATTCCTATCTACCTACTTTGGCTACACATTAGTACAAAGCGCCGACTTAACCGTACGTGGTGGTGACGTTTGTTTAAAATCGTTACAAGGCTTGGGTAAAATTAATGTCATTTTACGCTGGGTTTCTGATCGTTGTATTGACTCTTTAGAGCAAACTGAATATTCACTTCATGGTATTCCGGGCTTATTACAATCGGTACGACAAGGGTCGGTTAAGGTTTTAAACCCGTTTGGTAGCGGTGTGCTCTCGTCACCTTCAATAAAGTGCAACTTAGAAAAGTTATCGCAGCAAATTTTAAAACAACCGCTGTTATTAGGTGAGCCAAATTATTTAAGTGTAAAAGAAGCGCAAGCCGTTGATTGGAATAACCTCGAACTACTATCTGCTATAGACCCTACACTCAAGTTAGATGGAGTGTTAGACGAGCAAGAAATAAAGCTACTTATTAGCAAAGAACCCGATAATTACTTTTTCCAAGAAAAACCTTCTTTTAGCAGTGCACCATTTTGGCATGACGGGCAATTAATCTCCAAGCCAGTGGTGTTTAGATGCTATGCATTAACCACTGAAAATGGCGTAGAAGTACTTCCTTCAGCACTGTGTTTTTCGAACGAAAAAAGTAACAACCCAAGAGTATCTGGTTGGATCAAAGATACATGGATAAATACAGCCGATAGAGTTGATTTAGGCGAGCATAATCCACCGGTACCAATTAGAAAAAGAATGGATGTAACGCTACTCGAAGGGGTTATTTCGAGCCGTACGGCTGAGCACCTTTTTTGGTTGGGCCGATACTTAGAACGCTGCGAAAATACCATACGTATATTGCGTATTTTTATAGACAAGTACACCGAATTTTCTGTTTACCCAGATTCAATACGAAAAAGTATAGTTGCACGGCTTTCTAATGCCATTAGGTCGCAATATATTGTTTATCCATATGTAGAACCTGATTTAAAACTAGATGGCATTGATGTAAATCTGTCTAAAGAAACTGCTTTTCAACTCCTTGCAGACGAGCAATGCGCTGGCAGTATTATTAATACAATAAAGTACATTGCTAATGCGTCGGTGCAAATTCAAGAATTACTATCTCATGATAGCCGCCGAATAATTGATGATATTAATGAGCAAATTAAAGTATTTAAAAATGTAAATATTAATATTCCAACGCGTGCAATGCAAAGCAGCCTAGATAGAGTTATAGGCTCAATTATGGCTTTTAATGGCTCGATTACAGATTGTATGCCAAATAGTAATGGCTGGTTTTTACTCGAAATGGGCAGAAGAGTAGAGCGTAGCTTACAAATAACATCATTAAGTGCGGCTTTATTAACCAAAGAGTTAGACGAGCCCGAAGAGCTTGGCTTACTTGAAGCAGTACTAAGTTGCCAAGTTAGTTTAGTTACGCATAAGCGCCGATACAGAATGTATCAAACCATTGGTACAGGACTTGAGCTATTACTTTTAGATGCTGAATACCCACGTTCTTTATTATTTCAGTTAGAGGAAATTAATAAGTTATGTAAGCATTTACCCACAAAACGCAGGCAAGGCGTAATTGCGGCACACGAAAAAGCAATTTTACTATCTAAAACAAGTTGTTATGTAACTGAGAAAGATTACCTACAAAAAAGTGAAAATGGACAACGTAACCAGTTAATCGAATTTAACCATAATACGCGTATGAACTTAGATACATTTTGTGATGTATTATTACTACAGTATTTTTCTCATACCCAAACGGCAAATAAATTGAACTGGACTAATATTGAGCAAGCTCAATCGTGAAATATAAAATAAAGCACTCGACTACATACAACTATTCAGACTTTGTTAGTTTGTGTCAAAACCAAGCGCGATTAACGCCAAAAACGAATCGCGGGCAAATATGCCACAGTAGTCGTATAGAAATTGAACCTACTCCGACTTACTTACAAACATTTACTGATTATTTTAATAATCAGGTAACAGCGTTTGAAATAGCAATACAGCATAAAAAACTTAAAGTAACGATGATCAGCGAGGTAGAACTGTTAGTCGGCGCTAATAGCAATTTAGAGAGTGTTGATATTACTTGGCGAAAAGTACGTGATTTATTGGTTAAACCAAATACGGCAGAATTATTAAAAACGTCTGAATTTGTACTACCTTCACAACTTATTCCAATAGATAAAGGAATTAAGGAATACGCATTAATTTCGTTTGATGCACACAAAAATATAATTTCTGCATGCAAAGATTTAATGGCACGGATTTTTCATGAATTTCATTATGATCCTGGTTTTACAACAATTAGTACGCCTTTGAGCACTGTTTTTGCACAAAAAAGGGGCGTTTGCCAAGACTTTGCACACTTTGCGCTTGCATGCTTACGTAGCGTAGGGTTAGCAGGTCGATACGTAAGTGGGTACATAGAAACCATGCCGCCAGAAGGCGAAGAAAAGCTAGAAGGTGCAGATGCAACTCATGCATGGTTTGCGGTATTTGTGCCAAACTTTGGCTGGGTTGATTTTGATCCAACAAATAATGTTTTACCACGCGATCAGCATATTACTCTAGCGGTAGGGCGAGACTTTTCTGACGTAACTCCTTTAAAAGGAGTGGTATTTGGTGGCGGTAGTCAATTGCTTGATGTAGCGGTTGATATGATTCGAATGGAATAGCAGTTTAACTACGTCATATATGATGATGGATAAGGTGAAAGAGTGTATGAAAATTGATTGGAAAGCGTACCAAACAAAAGGTTTCTTTGATGAATTAATTGATGCACAAGGAAACGTTAGATCGCATGGAACACAATTAGCACAATTTTTTGCTAATTTATCAGCAGAAGAATTAGTAAAAGCCAGAGCGGTTGCTGATTTAGCAATTAAAGAAATGGGTATTACTTTCACGGTTTACAACGAAGGTAATATGATTGATAGAGCCTGGCCGTTTGATATTATTCCTCGAACTATTGGTAAAAAAGAATGGCAAAGCGTAGAGGTTGGTTTAAAGCAACGTGTTGAAGCGCTAAACCTTTTTATAGATGATTTATACCACGACCAAAAAATAATAAAAGATGGTGTTTTTCCAAAAGGGTTACTAGAAAAATCAGTTAACTTTCGCCAGCAATGTGTGGGAATAAACCCGCCAAATAAGATATGGGCGCATATTTGTGGCTCAGATTTAGTACGCGATGGTAGCGGTACAATGTATGTGCTTGAGGATAACCTGCGTGTTCCTTCTGGTGTATCTTATATGCTTGAAAATCGCTCTGTAATGAAGCGTGTATTCCCTGAATTATTTGAGCAAGTATCGATTTTACCTGTTGATGATTACCCTTCACAATTATTTGATATGCTAGCGGCAATGTCGCCTCGTCCACAAGATAAACCAGAAGTCGTGGTACTTACTCCAGGGGTATTTAACTCCGCTTATTTTGAGCATTGTTACCTTGCCCAAGAAATGGGTTGCGAACTGGTAGAAGGGCGCGATTTAGTTGTTGAAAAAGATGACTGTGTATACATGAGAACAATCACAGGGCTACAACGAGTTGATGTTATTTATCGTCGTATAGATGATTTATTTTTAGACCCAGAAGCCTTTTTACCAGAATCCCAACTTGGCGTCCCTGGATTAATGCGTGCTTGGTCTAAAGGTAATGTGGCTTTAGTTAATGCACCAGGCGCAGGTGTTGCTGATGACAAAGTAGTTTACGCCTATGTACCTGAGATGATTAAGTACTACTTAGGCGAGGAAGCTAAACTTGCTAATGTCCCAACGTTCAAATGTTTAGATCCGAAAGAATGCGACCATGTGATTAAAAATATCGATAAGCTTGTTGTTAAACCTGCAAATGAATCTGGCGGATATGGATTATTAATTGGTCCTAAATCGACTAAAAAAGAACAAGAAGCGTGTATTGCTCAAATTAAAGCGGACCCACGAAATTGGGTAGCTCAACCAACATTAGATTTATCAACAGTACCAACATTTGATGGTAATAAACCAGATGGTCGACATACCGATTTAAGACCGTTTATTTTATCATCAGGTAAAGATACGCAAGTTACCACTGGTGGATTAACGCGTGTTGCTATGGTTAAAGGCTCTTTGGTGGTTAATTCATCACAAGGTGGTGGCAGTAAAGATACTTGGATTGTTGACGAAGAGGCTAAATAATATGTTATCAAGAGTAGGCGAAACTTTATATTGGGTATCTCGATACATTGAGCGCGCGGAAAATGTGGCTCGTTTAATCAACGTTAACAATTTACTGATGATGGACTTACCCAAAGGCGTATGTACCGGCTGGGAGCCATTAATTGATATTATTGGTGTGCGTAAAGCGTATTCAGAAAACCATACTGATTTTACTGAACAAAAAGCATTAAGGTATTTACTTGTTGGTAGTGATAACAGCTCGTCAATTTTAAACTCTATTACTTCGGCACGAGAAAGCGCGCGTACAATTCGCGATGTAATACCGCGAGATGTATGGGAAGAAATTAACTCTCTTTATTATTATGTAAAAGATAATCAAAAAGAAGGGATAACAAAGCGCGGACGTTTTGATTATTTAAAAAAGATTATAGATTCAGCCCATCAAATATTTGGGGCGTTAGATGCCACAATTAATCATGATCAGGGCTATGTTTTTATCCGCTTTGGTTCGATTATAGAGCGCGCAGATATGACATCGCGAATTTTAGATATTCGCTCTGCTACGTTAATTACTAATGAAGAAGAAGTGAAGCCGTTTGATAATATTCAGTGGATCAGTTTATTGCGTTCGTTAAGTGCTTATCAAATGTATCGCCAAGAAATGGGCGTTAGAGTACAGCGTGCTGATGTAATAGAATTTGTGATGCACAGCAAAGTATTCCCACGATCTATTTTATTTTGTATGAATGAATTAAAAGCATTGGTTTTACCTTTGCCAAACTCAACAGAAATTATTAAATCAATTGATGATGCAATTGTTGAGTTAGAAAATAAAGACGTACGAGTACTTAAAAATGGTCTGTTGCATGACTTTATCGATGAAATACAAATAGACTTAGCTGGAATACATAACGGACTGGCCGAAACGTATTTTTTAAAACAAGCAGAATAATAAAAACTGTATATTGTGAGATGACTGCTTAGTCTTAAGCGGTCATTTTTTTGCTTAAATTTATTTATAATAATTTTAAAACCTGCATAATTAATCTTTACTTCCTCATCCGTTGGTATCGCAATGAAAATCATCTCGACTAATATCTCTAAAATTAAAACTCTTATTCATAATGGTAAAGAGGTGAAAACGGGAATATTCAAAACGCCAACTAACGAACCTGTTGTTATTGAAAAGCTAAATATTATAGGGGATGAGCAAGCTGATTTAGTTAATCACGGCGGGGTTGATAAAGCGGTTTACGCGTTTTCGCACAATCATTATGATTATTGGAAACAAACCCTCGAGAATGATGATTTGGCAGTAGGTGCCTTTGGCGAAAACTTCACGATTTCTGACCTTGATGAAGCGAATATACACATAGGTGACCATATTCGAATTGGTACTGCATTACTTGAAGTAAGCCAGCCTCGTGTGCCTTGTTTTAAATTAGCTATCGCCCTTAATAATAAAAACAGCCTTAAACTGTTTACGCAGCATTACTGCACTGGCGTGTATTTTAGGGTACTAGAGCAGGGCGTTGCAAAAACGGGTGATAGTGTTGTTATCGAGAAGAAAGCCTCGCACGACATATCAGTAAAAAAACTGTTCCAGGCTTTTTTTGATAAAAAATATCCAGATTATGAAAGTGTATTATTAGCAGCACTCGAATTGCCGGAGCTTGCTCTTGAGTGGCAAACTAAAATTAAAAAGAAGCTTTGTATTAAAAATGAACTAAGTTAAGCGTAAATTGTTATTTATAGAGGAGCTAGTAAAAAAGATAAAACCTGCTATACCTAATGTGATAAATACTATAATTATTATAGTGTTATTAAAAAACTGTTGGGTTAGTAGCTAAAATAGGTGTCGTATATGAATATCTCCAGAAAACTGATGCTTATTGTGATTTTAACAGCTGCAGAGGTAAGTATTACTGTTTACTCAGCTTTTGAAATAGCTAAAGGGGCCAAGTTTCACCAACTTAATTTTCTTCACTTAAAATATACTCATCAACTTACTAAGTCAGTTAAAAAAATAGAAAATGATCTCCCCATAGATATAAATACCATTGAGTCAGATATATTGTTAATTAGGCAGCAACCAATTGACTGTATTGAAGAAATAAATCCATTAAATTATGCTGTTATGAAATTTATTAACACAGAGCAAACTTTAACAATTTGTGAAAAAGATATAGAAATTGCGGATAAAACACTACTGTCAGTTACTCAGTATGAAAAAGGTGAGCTCAGTAGAGCTGATTTTTTACTAAACCTTAATGTTGCACTTGTCAGCTTTAACAAACACTCTGAGATGTTTGAAGAACCAATCAGAAAAACAGTATCGTTTATACTAATGACGTTAATTCCACTTGTTATCGTCATATCTTTTTTTAATATTATTTTTATAAGTTACCTTTCTCGTACTATATCCAGCTCTATTCGAAATCTTACCCTGCTCTTATCAAGTAAACCCGAAAGCAATATTAACCTAGATGATGAGCTTGATATAAAAACGTCGGGTGAATTAAAAGCACTCGTTATCGCGGCCAGGCAGCGGATTAAAAATGATCTTTTAAATATTGAAAACAGTATTGAACTCAAAGAGATTATAAATAGCCAAACAGCCTCCCTGCAGCAAGCAAATGACGAACTTGCACAGTTTGCTTATCAAGCTTCTCATGACCTGAAATCACCGTTGTCAGGGGCTAAATCCCTAGCGCATTTTGTTATTGAAGATATAAAAGCAGGAGATACTGAAGAGGCAAGTCGAAATGCATTGGTTATCTATCAACAAATGGAAAAGTTAGAGACACTTGTTGTTGATATTTTACTATTAGCTAAAGCTGAAATTGGTAGTGAAGATAGAGATGTAATTGATTTTAATCAGTTGATTATTGATATGAAAGAGCGACTCACTTGGCTTATGAAAGACAACCCTTGTAAGCTCGAGACAACAATTAATCTATCAGTACCTATAAAGTCAGAAAAAGCGCGTTTTTCTCAAATTATTGAAAACTTAATTTCAAACGGGTTGAAGTATTACGACAGAAATAAAGACTCCCCTTATGTCCGCTGTGATATTTTCAATGAGCAAGAGACGTTTTTTATTACTGTTACAGATAACGGAATGGGAATACCACAAAAGCATCAAGGTGAAGTGTTTGATATGTTTAAGCGATTTCATGCACAGACGAGTACGGGCTCTGGTTTAGGGATGGCGTTGGTTAAAAAACATATTGAGTACTTAAACGGTGAAATATCACTGCAAAGCTCTGATAAAGGCACAACATTTAAAATAGTAATACCATTGGATAAGCTAATATGACAAAAATTAAACCCCCTATATTAATTGTCGATGACAACGAAGTTGACCGGTATATTCTTAAAAGGCTAATAAAAGAAGCCAAGTTAGATCTTACAATTTTTGAAAAAAAAGATGGTCAAGAAGCATTAGAATTTTTAGAAAATTATGAATCTAATAGAATAAAGTACCCTGATGGATTTCCTCCAATTCTTATATTTTTAGACATTAATATGCCAAAAGTTAATGGCATTCAATTTTTAGAGAAGTTCTCTAAACTCAGAAAAATGATAGAGATAAGCTCGTGTGTAGTTATGATGTTTAGCTCATCTGAAAGAGAAGAAGAAAAAAAGATTATAATGTCACACGACTTTGTAAAAGGTTACCTTGTAAAAGGAAGTTTTCAGGCAGCAGAGTTAAAAGAAAAAGTCATGGCTGTTATTGGTCAGCATTTAGATAAATACAGCTGATGTGCATGTATTTTAAGTTTTAACCTATTAGGCTGTGCCAATTGAAGAGCCTTTAGTTTGAGTATGTGGCTCAAATCAAAGGTTTTTAGCTTAAAGTTATATAGGTGTCTGATTTAAGCTTCAATTTTACAGAGGCTCAAAATAACCTATTTATTTAAAGATGATTTTTTACAATAGTCATCGAGTATCAAGTTAATCTCGTTTGCAGGCATAGGTTTTGAAAATAGAAAACCTTGCAAGTAGTCTATGTTTAGTTTTTTACATAGCTGATGTTGGGCTTTCGTTTCGATTCCTTCAGCTACCACAAAAAAATCTAATTTTTTTAGCATTAAAGATAAACTCTCGATTATTTTTAATCGCTTATTATTTTCTCCATCCAACGACTGCATGCTTTTGTCTAATTTTACTATATCAATAGGGTAAGATATTAGATGAGATATGGATGAGTACCCCATACCAAAATCGTCCAAAGCAATCCTAAATCCCTTGTTAGACAAAGAAGTTAATATCTCAATCACTTCTTTACTATTTTCCATAAAAGCTGTTTCTGTTATTTCAAGAATAATACTGTTGGTTTTTAAGTTGTATGTTTTGACTGTCTCTAATAAATAGCTCTCTAAAATCTCTTTTTGTAGCTGAATAGGTGAAATATTGATAGATAGTGTTAAGGGAGTTTCATAGCTTTGCTGCCATAAAGATAACTGCTCTAAAGCGCTCGCAATTATCCATTTTCCTAGGGGTTTTATTAAGCGACATTCTTCAGCAATAGGAATAAATTCATCAGGAGTATAATGAATGGTTGTACCTGGCCAACGGATAAGGGCTTCGACACCTGTCATTATTTGTGTTTTTGAGCAATAAACAGGTTGATAAAATAGCCTAAAGTTTTTTTCCTCTATATGCTCTTTTATACTATTTTGAATATCTACTCGGCGACTAAATTCGTACTGATATTGCTCTTTGTAAAAGCTAATTCTACTTTTACCACTTTGCTTTGAGCGATACATTGCAATGTCAGCACATTTTAGCAGTTCATGAGATTCAGTAGCATCATTTGGGTATATGGCACTTCCAATGCTAACACTGCAATTTAAAGTTCTGCCTTCATGCAAAAAGGGTTTAGACACTTCAGCTAGTATTCTATTTGCTATCATACCTATTTGATTAATATTGCAAATTCCACCTATTATAACTGCAAATTCATCGCCTCCTAAGCGTGCAAATCCTTCATTTTGTCTCAGGCAACTATGAATCCTTTCTACTGTTTGTATTAAAATTTCGTCGCCGACACTATGGCCAAGCGTATCATTAATATTTTTGAAGTTATCTAAATCTAAAGCAAGTAACGCCACGCAGTTTTTAGCACGTTTATTGTTAGCTATCATTACTTTTAGTATTTCTTCAAAATGATATCGATTAGACAAACCAGTAAGCTGATCCCGTTCTGCCATATGCTTTACAGCAAGATAACTGTTGTGCATACGTTGTTCTGCCTCGAAGCGTTTTTTGGCATATATAAGCGCTTTATTTAAACTATCCCTCGTTATATCACCTTTTGGTAAAAAGTCTTGAGCGCCTGCTTCTATACACTCAATAGCCAAAGCTGAGTTCTCTGAGGAGCTAATCATGATAATTGCGGTGTTACCGAGTTTAGGCTTTGCACGCATTTCAATTAGCATTTCAATGCCATCTTCTTTAGGCATATTATAATCGAGTAGTATTATATCAAAGTGCGTGTCTTCAATGACTTTCAAGCCCTCGGATACGCACGTTACTTCGGTAATGTCATGATGATGAGAGCCATCAGAAATAAGCATTTTTTTAATTAATTTGCGATCAACTAAGTCATCATCAACAATTAAAATATTCATAAGTTCCTTCTAAGAGCAGCATCTACATGATGCTCGTTTATAATTGATAATTTCATAGTTAAACTTTGGGCCAAAAAATAGTGAATGTACTGCCGAGTTCCCCATCGGAGGCTACTTCAATTTTGCCCCCATAATTAATAATGAGCTTATTGGCAATACAGAGTCCGATGCCGCTCCCTTCAACATCATCTCGAGATTGCAATGTCTGAAATAACTTAAATATGAGTGAAAAATATTTAGGGTTAATTCCTGGACCATTATCTTTTATTTCAATAATGTAATATTGATTAGAGGGGATAAGTGAAATGTCGATAACCGAGTGCTCTTTATTGTTATGTTTTATTGCATTACTAATAAGATTTTGAAAAACAGTTTTAAAAGGGATCAGTGGTATATCGAGTACTTCGTTATTGGCGTGTATATCAACAGTGACAGCTTGTGGAACTTCTAAAATTTGTTCTATATCTTGGTAAAGACTTTCTAAAGATATGTTTGCACGAGTTGAATCACAGCTATTTATTCTCGAGTAGCTTAGTAAATCTTCTAGGAGTACTTGCATTCTATTAGCTCTGCTGAACACAAGCTGAAAATTTTCTAGGTGCTCTTGAGGGAGTAAATCTTTGCAATCATCATAAACCCATTCTAATAAACGTTTTATAGCATTTAATGGTGACTTGAGATCGTGTGAAGCAATACTGGTAAATTCATCAAGTTCATCGCTCATTTTTTGTAATTTTTTAATTAAGCGATCTTTTTCAGTTTCGTCTTTTTTGTTTTGCTCGCAAATTGTTGAGTTATACTTAGCACTGTTTATTTTATCTAATAAGTTTTTACGTTGGACTAACTGATTTACAAAGTTTTTTTGTAAACTATTTAAAATTGATTTTTCTTTTTCTGTAAGTAGTGAATCACTTGCTCGCTCGAATATCAACCATCCAAACTTAAGGTTTGAGGGCATTATAATAGGCGATATAACTCTAAATATTTTAAGGTCATGCTCAATAATCGATTCATTAAAAATATCATCAGCTAGTTGCTCTTTAGCTACTGCTATTTCTGAACCTGATTTATATAGCTCGACAGCACGTTGAGGCTGATTAGCAACAATAGAAAATGAGCTCGCATCAAAAATGTTTAAAATTAGCTCAGCAATGTTTTTTATGTTTGTTTGAATGTCATTATCAAGAGAAGTTGTTAATTGCTGCTCATCTATTAATGATACACCTTCTATATAACTCTCTACATTGGGCATTCAAACTCCTACAACAGTATTAAATATGCCTCATTAAAATGAGATGCAACAAATGATTAACTTATTGTAGTTGATTATTTTGAATGCGTTGAATAATTTGCATTATAAATAGACCTCAAATTAGGGTTTTACCTTATTATAGTCAGCAGGTTATGAATCAATTTTAAAATAAGGCAAAACTCAATATGGGTGTGAAATTTGTAACTTAATAAATAACTATTATTTAGGGTAGTGGTATTACTAAAGATCAACATGCCCAAGTAAAAACAGCATATTTAATCGCTCATTTGTACAATTGTTTGCGCTACGCTAAATAAGGTTTTATGCGTATCCATTGCTTGTTTTTGTAGCTGTTTATGGGCTTGCTCTTCGGTGAGCTTTAACTGCTCAATAAGTATGTACTTGGCTTGGTGAATTACCTTTTGCTCACTAATAACTTTTTTAGCGTCAAGTAACGCTTGGTTTATTTGTTTTATATGCTGGCTTTGCTCGATAATTAAATCATACATAGTTTTATTACTGTTGAGCTTATCGGCCGCTATATTTTGGTTTACTTCTGGCTCTGGTTGCTTAATGGCTAATTGGCCAAAAGTAGGGGCTATGTGTTGCTCTGCCATATTGTTAAGTACTTGCTTATTTGTATTTAAACTACGTTGAGCACAGGCTATTTGCATTGCTGCGGTATCAATTAATTGATCTGCTATATTTTGTTCAATTTTGTGCATTATATCTATGCGCGTAGTGGTTACTTCGTACCATACTTCGCTTAGTTGCGAGAGCGGTTGAGCATTCTCGTCATCGAGTTTTTGCAGTAAACTTCTAAGTTGCTCTACCTGATTATTAACCTGATGTGTTGTTAGTGTGGCAAAGCATTTTAAAAGGTGCGCATCGGCGTACTCATTAAAAAAGTCAAAGCTGTGGTTTTGCTCTTGTTCAAAATGCGCGAGTTGTTGTTTTTGCTCAGTGGTAAATTTACTCGCTGCAAATGCTTGTGCACCACAGGCGCGCTCTTGTCCTGCGTACTCTTTACCTTGCATAAAATTGAAAAATGCGACTAACAAACGCGTTATTTTAGGATCGCTTGCGCCATCTGCTGCCTCTAAAATAATATTGAGTAAACTAGCAATTAACTGAGTGAATGACTGCGTAGCATGCACTGCACTAATGTTTTGTTGTGCTATTTGATTGCGTAGTTCGGGCAATGCGTCAAGTGTTTGCAGGCTATAGGTAATTAAATTAAATAACCGAGTATGACCAGTATCGGCGTTGTCGTTTATAAATGTTTGTTTAAGAGAATCATAAAATGCAGTTTGTGCGCTGCTGCTTAAAGGGATTTGTTCTTGTAATTGGGTTTTAAATCGCTCGCGATTTGAGGCCAAAAAGATATTACTCATTGCACGTTCTTTTTGTAACTGATGTACAAAATCGCCTAACTTAGTAAGCGAGGCACAACTGTTTTGTAATTGCTTTAGCGCGTGTATTTCTTGATACTTAGCCGCTAATAAAAACTGTTTTGTGAGAGGGTTGCTTGTCGCCATTGGTATTATTCCACACTTTTTTGTTTTTAAAGTGCAACCACTGTTCCAATCATTAATAAATTTCATCATTGAATTTAAAATCAAGCTAATACAATTGCTTAAAGTATTATTTTTATTTGTCACTGTGTTTCTATAATTTAACTTGCCATTACTTTTAACTTATTTGGTGCATTTAAGTATGTTATTGCACACAACTTGAACCCAAATTAAAAACAAAAAAAGCGCCTACTCCTGGGGAGGTAGTAAGCGCGAAAAGTGCATTATTCATTTTACGTCATGCGTTAACATTTACACTGTTTAGTAACTCAGGACTAATAGCCATTTTATGATTTATTACTTCACCAATCATAATTAGGGTAGGGCCTTGAAGGTTGTGTTTAGCATGCTCATTTACAATCAGTTCAAGCGTACTGGTAATTACTTTTTGCTTAGTAGTAGTGGCATTCTCTATTAGTGCGATGGGTGTATTACTTGGCCAGCCCACTGATTGCAAACCGCAGCTTAGCGTTTGTAAGCGCGAAAGCCCCATATAAACCACTAAAGTGGGGTTGTTGTTTGCAGGCATAAACGCGTAATTTTGCCAATGAGGTTGCTTGTTAGGATCGGCAAACTGCGCTGTTAAAAATGTAACACTACGCGCTACATCGCGTGCTGTTAGCGGAATACCTGTATAAGCAGAAGTAGCACAAGCCGTTGTTACACCCGGAACAATCGCAAAATTAATATTATGCTCACTAAGCGCATCGGCTTCTTCGTTAATACGTGCAAATATACTCGGATCGCCGCCTTTTAAACGCACTACGTTTAAGCCTTGTTGTGCGTATTTAACCAGTAGTTCGCAAATGTTAGCTTGGGTCATCGAATGTTTACCCGCACGTTTACCTACAAATACTCGCTGTGCTTTTTTAGGAAGCGTTTTTAATAAATCATCGCTTACTAACCAATCGTATAAAACAACATCGGCGGTATTAATTAAACGCTGCGCTTTTACTGTAATTAGCTCTGCGTCTCCTGGGCCCGCACCAATTATATAAACGTTGCCGCTTTTGACGCTGCGACTATTTGAGCTTGTTAGCTTAGTAACAAGCTTATTTAGCCACACGTTTTCAATACCCGAAAAATAAGACAGTACACTCATACTATTCCCCTAAGCCACTGCTGTTGTAACTTTTGGTTCAGCGCTTATAAATACACTGCCGTCTTCAATTTTTGCATTAAAAACCGGTAGGTGTATTGCTTCTGCTTCTAAACATTCGCCTGTTTCTAGGCAAAAGTGTTGCTTATATAAAGGCGATGCGACAACTAATTTATTGTCGACTGAGCCAATAATGCCACGCGACAATACATTGGCTTTGCCAATCGGGTCGTAGTTGCTAATGGCAAACACAGCCGTTGGATTTTGTGGAATGTAAAAAATAGCCACTTGCTGATTATTAACTAATGCGCATACGCCGCTATTAGCCACTAGGTTGTCGATTGTTCCAATATTATGCCAAGACATCAGCTTGCTCCTGTTCAACTTCCATTACTGGAATACGGTTTTGTGTATTACGTTGCTCACGTTTTTCGGCTTCTGTAGCAGGGCGAATTTGGTTACGCTCTTGCACAAACAAAATGTTGTCGTCGGTTTCGGGGCTATTAACAAACTGGCGGAATCGTTTGGCAGCATCTGGGCTTTCAATCGCTTTTTTCCATTCACACGCATAGGTTTGTGTAATTAATTCCATTTGCGCTTCTAGCTCGTCGCAAATGCCTAAGCTGTCGTCAATTACTACGCTTTTAAGGTAGTCTAAACCGCCTTCAAGGTTTTCCATCCATACCGACGTACGCTGCAATTTGTCAGCCGTTTTAATGTAAAACATAATTACGCGGTCAATGTATTTAATTAGTGTTGGCGTGTCTAAATCGGTCGCAAATAAATCAGCATGGCGAGGGCGCATACCGCCATTACCACACACGTATAAGTTCCAGCCATTTTCGGTGGCTATAATGCCAATATCTTTACTTTGTGCTTCGGCGCATTCGCGGGTACAACCCGATACCGCCATTTTAAATTTATGCGGTGCGCGTAACCCTTTGTAGCGGTTTTCAATTTCTATTGCGTGTCCAACGCTATCTTGCACACCATAACGACACCACGTACTACCCACACACGATTTAACAGTTCTCAGAGACTTACCATAGGCATGACCAGTCTCAAATCCGGCTTCTATAAGTCGCTCCCAAATAACAGGAAGCTCTTCTAAACGCGCACCAAATAAATCGATACGCTGACCACCAGTGACTTTGCAGTACAGGTTAAAGTCTTTGGCTACTTGTCCAATTACAATGAGTTTGTCGGGTGTTATTTCGCCGCCAGCAATACGCGGTACCACAGAGTACGAACCATCTTTTTGCATATTTGCTAGGTACGTATCGTTAGTGTCTTGCAAACCAACATGAGCGGGCTCTAAAATAAAGTCGTTCCATGTTGAGGCTAAAATAGAGCCAATGGCAGGTTTACATATTTCACAGCCATGACCGCTGCCGTGTTTAGTTAGTAAGTCATCAAACGTTTTAATGCTTTCTACTTTTACCATGTGCAATAGTTCTTGGCGTGAATACGCAAAGTGCTCACATACATGGTTGATAACTTCAACACCACGACTTGCTAATTCGTTATCAACAACTGATTTTAGTAACGCAGCACAACCGCCACAGCCGCTTGCTGCTTTAGTGCATGATTTTACCGAGGCTAAATCGCATGAGCCGCCATCAATTGCACCTACGATGTCGCCTTTACTCACATTGTGACACGAACAAATAGTGGCGGTGTCGGGTAGGGCACTGCCAGATAACGACGCCGCGCCGCCGCTATCTGGTAAAATTAAACACTCAGGGTTTTCTGGTAAGTCCATGTCGTTAAGCATGTACTGCAATAAAGTATCGTAGTCGCTGGTATCGCCAACTAGTACAGCGCCCAGTAATTTATCGCCTTTTTCACTTAGTATGATTTTTTTATAACAGCCGCGAATAGCGTCTTGGTATATAAGCTCTTTACAGTCAGGCGTTTTTGCATGAGCGTCGCCAATTGAGCCTACTTCTACGCCTAACAACTTAAGTTTAGTGCTCATGTCGGCACCTAAAAACTCAAGCTCGCCACCACTTAATTGGCTCGCTGCAACGCGCGCCATGTTGTAACCCGGTGCGACTAAGCCAAATAGTTTTTTGTCCCACAGGGCGCATTCCCCAATGGCTAAAATATCAGGATCAGATGTTTGGCATTGGTTATTAATAATAATACCGCCGCGCTCACCGAGTTCTAAATCAGCAATTTTGCCGAGTTGGTCATACGGGCGAATACCAGCAGAAAACAAAATTAGGTCTGTTTCTAAAAATGACTCATCCGAAAAATTTAATCTAAAGCGACTGGTTTCGCCTTTTACTATTTCACTGGTTGCCTTTGATGTGTGTACCGTTACGCCAAGTTCTTCTATTTTATTTTTTAGAAGCGTACCGCCTTGTCCATCAAGCTGAACAGCCATAAGCTGCGGTGCAAATTCAACTACGTGGGTATCAAGTCCTAGTTGCTTAATCGCATTTGCGGCTTCAAGCCCTAACAAACCACCACCAATAACAACACCACTTTTACTTACAGCGGCACTGGCTTTTATTTGTTCTAAATCTTCTAATGTGCGATACACCAAACAATGGGGTTGGTCGTTACCTTTTATAGGCGGCACAAATGGGAACGAACCTGTCGCGAGTACAAGTTTGTCGTACGGGTATTGCTCACCCGTTAATGTGGTCACTATTTTTGCTGATCTATCAATGTCTTCAACCCACTGGCTGGTATGCACATTAATATTAAGTTGTTTGTAGTTGTCGTGAGTTGTTAGTGCTAAATCGGCGGCTGTTTTGCCATCAAATACACTTGATAAGTACACGCGATCGTATGCAAGATTTGCTTCTCCGCAAAGTACCGTAATGTCTGCGTTGGCATCGCTTTGGCGCATTTGCTCAACAAAGTGGTGTCCGACCATACCATTACCAATAATGAGTATTTTTTGCGAGGTTTGCATATGGCATTCCTTAAAGTGACGGTTTAAATACAAATAACAAAAAAGCCCGCCACAAATACGCATTAAGCATAATTGTGTGCGGGCTTCTTTGCCGATGGTTGCTAATAGCTATAGTGCCAACAACCTAAATTTTTGCCGTAAATAAAACTGGCTTGTTAATAGAGTGTTTGCAAAAACATAGCCAGTTTTTTAAGTTGTTGTTTAAATAGTGTTTAATGTTTTTTTAGAGTGAATAAAAAACCCGTTTTGACATATGTTGGTGCGCGTCTGGCACTAAGAGGGTGCAAGTAGTGTCATTGTTTTGTGCATTATCAGTCAATAAAACACCCATTATCATTCATTGAGTATTGGGTTAAATTTAGCCCATAAAATACGCACACGAATTACAAGCAAAATGATAAACACAAACTCAATAGATACTTCCCCTTTTCACGAAGGCGAGCTGGCAATACAAGACAAACTCGGTAAACGAGAAATAATGGAAACATTTAGCAAACGTGGCGTGCGCTCATTTTTGCCAGAGCAGCATAGAAAGTTTGTGGCTCAAAAGGTTACGTCGTTTATTCAGTTTTTATTTGAAAAGTTTGAAGCTAAGCCAAAAACAAAAAAGCCTAAAATCAGTTAAGTGATTTAGGCTTTTTGGTGCAGGTTATTAAATTTATTTTAAAATAACCACAGGCACATCGCTGTTCTCGAGCATTTTAATGGTGTTACTGCCCACAAAAAACTGCCTTAGTTTAGAGTGCCCAAATGCACCCATTACAATTAGTTCTACATTATTTTGTTCTTTATATTGCATTAACGAGTCGAAAATATTGCCCTCTAAAAAGCTTGCCGACACTTCGAAGTCCATACTGATAAGCTTGTGCTGTGCATTAACAAATTTTTCTTCAAGGTCTTTTTCGTTGTTTTTAATACTCACTAAATGACAATGCAAACCATGTAACAAGCCGCCATCAATAACTTGTTGTAGCGCTTTGTCGGCTGTTTCGCGGCCGTCATACGCAATCATAAATGATTTAGGTTGTTTAAATGTTTCAGGAATAAGCAAAATAGGTTGTGTTGCATTACGCACTAAGGTTTCTATATGTGAGCCCAGCACCGCAAAGCTATTACTATGTCCAGCACCATTTTGGCCAATAACAATAAGGCGTGTATCGTCTTTTAAGTCTATAACGGTATCGAGCAAATCACCGTGGCGCTTAATTAGTTCAAAATTAGTAACACCTGCCGATTTAGCATGCTCACTTACTGAATTTAATAATTCGTCAGCCATTTTTAAACTTACTTTGCAGCGTTGTTCGTCAAGCTTAGTCATTTCATCAAGAAGTGTTGACTGTGCACCAAGCCCAATACTACCAGAGTAGTCGCCGATATTAGTTTGCTGCGTTTTTTCAATTGTATGCACAAAGCTAATTGGTTTATTTAGCTTTTTTGAAGCCCAAATAGCAGCATCGGTTACATTTTTAGTAATGGCTGAGCCATCTACATAGGTAATTATTTTAGTCATTGCATTCTCCTTAATGTCCGCCAAGTAGTTTTTCGACTTCTTCAGGGTTGTTATGCACACCAAATTTATCAATTACAGTTTCGGTTGCGCTATTCATACCAATAATACTAACCGTTGCGCCTTCACGCCTAAATTTAATAACCACCTTGTCGAGTGACGATACACCAGTTATATCCCAAAAATGTGCATGGGTTAAATCAATTACCACGTTAGAAACCGCATTTTTAAAATCGAACGATGCAATAAATTGCTCAGCTGAGGCAAAAAATACTTGGCCAACGACTTCATAGGTTATTTTATCGTTGCTTTCATCATGCTTGGTTTTAACCACCATAAAGCGACCAATTTTATTGGCAAAAAACAACGTAGCTAACAACACACCAACTAAAACGCCAATGGCTAGGTTATGCGTGGCAACAACCACAATAACGGTGGAAATCATCACAACATTTGATGAAAGCGGGTTCTTTCTTAAATCCTTAACAGATGTCCACGAAAACGTACCAATCGATACCATAATCATTACCGCAACTAATGCTGCCATAGGAATTAAACGCAGCCACTCATCTAAAAACACCACCATGATGATTAAAAATAAACCTGCAATAAAGGTAGAAAGCCTGCCGCGACCGCCCGATTTAACATTAATAATTGATTGCCCAATCATAGCGCAACCCGCCATACCACCAAATAAGCCTGCGCCAATATTAGCAATACCTTGGCCCTTACATTCTTTATTACGATCGCTCGTTGTATCAGTTAAGTCATCAACAATAGTGGCGGTCATCATTGACTCAAGTAAGCCCACAACAGCAAGACCAATTGAATACGGTAATACAATTTGCAGTGTTTCGAGTGTTAGCGGTACATCGGGCCATAAAAATATAGGTAGAGTGTCTGGCAGTTCGCCCATGTCGCCAACGGTTCTTATATCAAGACCCAAAAATATTGAAATCAGTGTAATAACAACAATACACACTAAAGGAGAGGGAAGTATTTTGCCAATAGTTGGAATATACGGAAATAAGTAAATAATACCTAAGCCCGCTGCGGTCATCGCATAAACATGCCAAGTAACATTAGTCAGCTCAGGTAACTGCGCCATAAATATTAAAATCGCCAGCGCGTTTACAAACCCTGTTACAACAGAGCGCGATACAAAGCGCATTAATTCACCGAGCTTTAAAAAGCCTGCAAATATTTGTAGTACACCAGTAAGTAAGGTGGCAACCAGTAAGTATTCCAAACCATGGTCTTTAACTAGCGTCACCATTAACAGTGCCATTGCACCGGTGGCCGCCGATATCATGCCAGGACGTCCGCCTACAAAGGCAATAATAACCGCAATACAAAATGAGGCGTATAAACCTACTTTTGGATCAACACCGGCAATAATAGAAAAGGCAATCGCTTCAGGTATTAGGGCAAGCGCCACAACAATACCAGCAAGCACATCGCCACGAACATTAGAGAGCCAATCTCTTTTTACGTGATCAAACATGTAATAAACCTAATTAGTTAGTTTCCCAAAGTATAGGGGAGTATTTTATTTAAATAACAGTGATTCTCGCGCAGGCGGCGATTAAGGTTGCACGTAACGTGCTGATGAAAAAGGGGAGTGGTTGCCTAGGGCGGCGTAAGTTTCAAGAAAAAAGCTCCTTTTGATTAGTTTATATTAATAATGCGGACGAATTATAAACATCACGTATATATTAGCAATATGTTATTTGGCCTTAAAGACCAAACATTAATTTAATTATGCATTTGCTTATTTAAAACTCAAATGTAAAACCAAACTCTCTTAGTTTTTCGTATACGTTTATATCAAAACGGTACAAAGTAGCAGCTCGGTGAGCTACGTTGATTTGTTTTTCTTTGCAGTTTATTAGTAAGTTTATTTTTTGGAACTTACGTCTAAAGTTAGGCTTATCGAGTGATTTATTTAAAATCGACTCGTAAATTCCTTGTAGCTCAAGCAAGGTAAACTTTTCAGGGAGCAGGCTAAAACCAATCGGCTCGTGCCTTACTTTATAGCGTAAGTAATCTAAGCCACTTTTCAAAATGTCGGCGTGGTCAAACATTAAAGGGGGAACGTTATTTACATCAAACCATTCACATTCTAAAGCATTGTCGCCGCTCACAAGATTGGTTTCTTCAAAGCGTACGAGCGAATAGTAAACAATGGTTATAATACGTCTAGCAGGGTAGCGGTCAACGTTACCAAACGCACCTAACTGATCTAAATAAAGGTTTTCAACACCGGTCGTACTTTTAACAACACACAGAGCTGCTAACTAATGGTGACTTTGAAGCCGGTCTTGATTCATGGCAATCACGAGGCAGTGCTACTATTTCACTTGAAACAACCCAAGCTCACAGCGGGCAAAACCTATAATGTATCTGCGTGGGTTAAGTTATCTGACGATAACACAGCGGTATCGCCAGGAATTAAACTTACACTGCAAATTGAGCATGCGAGCACTGAATACCTCGAGCTAACCACTGTTACAAACGTAGTTGCAGGCGATTGGGTAAAGCTTTCGGGCACTTATACCCATTCAATAACAACCGAGGAAAGTGCGGCTTTACTTTATGTGGAGTCAAACGAACTGACTGCTGATTTTCATGCAGACGACGTATCGGTCATTTTGGTAGAACAATAAACCAAACTAAAAGTAATTAACCCCACATTTGATAGTCTGTATTTTTATACAGACTATCAAATGTGGGGTTTCATAAAAAGAAGTGCACTATGCTTTTATATTAGTAATGAGTATCGCTTTAAAGCGACATATACCGTCATTATAAATACATTAGCACGATAACGCCGGTGCGTGAAAAGCTATATTAGTTTGACTCAAATGACGAAAGTTTCTTTTGAACGTTATTTCGCAATACATCGTCTATGTACTCATTAAATGCCTTATTACCGGTTATCACGGGGTTTCGTTGATCAGATTTACGATTTTTTAATGTATTAATTTGATTAATTAGATCATGTGAAAACGGGTGGTTTGAGATACTTCCATCAACATCGTTTTTGTTTGCAATTTTTTGAAAATAATTTAAAGAGTGCAAATAAGTTTGATTTGCTTCTTTAGTATCCGGTAAACCGGTACCTCCCCAAAGTGCAACTGTATGAGGTATGCCATTATCTGTAACAGGTATTATCAAAGACAACCCACCAGGCGTATGTCCTGGTGTAGCAAGTACAGTTAAATTAGTTTTACCTAAACTTATTTTTTCGCCATCGATAACTTGGGTGTAAGTGCTAGGTAATGGTATTTCGGTAGAAAAGTTACCGAAAGGATCAGTTAATACAGGTGTATTTGGATTATGGATGTAGTCCCACTCATTTTTTCTCATTAAAATTTTAGCGCCATAATGTGATTCAAAGTAGTGAGCGCCGCCATAATGGTCGCTGTGGCCGTGAGTAACTATTACGTATTTAATATCTTCAGGATTTAAGCCTAACTCTTTTAGTCCAGGAACAATCACATGTTTGGCATCGTGCGGGGTCCACATGGTATCGATTAAAATAATGCCCTCAGTTGTAGTGATAACAAAAGTGCCTACGCTGATATATCCTACAAAATAAAGGTTATCAAATAGCTGAGTGGGTTCAACAACAGTGGTATTGAACAAATCACTAGAGGTTAGCGAGGAAGGTAATTTATTTAATCTAGTACTTATTTTATCTTCACTCAATTTTGTAATATTACCGTTATTTGATGTTGTGCAGCCGCTCAGTAAGTAAGTTATTACTGTAATCGAGAAAATGCCTAAAAATGTTTTTTTCATATTTTACACCTTAGTTAATTAGGCATATTAAAAGCCCAAGTAATAAACTTTAGTACGCCGTTTATTTAATTATTAAATACAGGGTATGAACTCAAAATTAAAATTTAATGGATAAAACAACCTTAGCCTTTGTTTGTTTAGAGATCGAGTTTGTTATCTTTATCCTAAATGAGAGATGCGAAAGCATTAGTCATTTTGTAAAAGAGGGTTTGAATAACGATAGAAGCGAATATATCGTTATTCATTGTATTTAAAATAGCTCTAGGTTACTTACTATCCTAGGCGTTTATATCATTGACTCGGTTAATTATGATATTAATTAAAAAAGCACATAAAATAACGGCAGGTATTGCATTGGCAACACTGTCGTAAACTACATGAAAAAATGTTGCACCAGCCATAATAACTAACAAACCACTTGCAGCTATAATGCTTAGTTTTTTTATCCAAATAGCAACAGCACCTGCAAGTTCACTTGCACCAATAAAATAGCCAAACCAAGCAGGTAAACCCATGAGTGCAAAAGATAAGTGCATTTGCTCAACTCCTGCTAGTTTTGCAGAGCCTGCAGCTATAAAGGCAAGTGTTGTTAATCCTAGTGATGTATACATAAAAATTCTTTTTACTTTTGTGCTCATGTTATTCCCAACTTTAATAAGAGTGATTTAAGCAGATGCTTAGCTTTTGACGTTAGAATAATCACAGCTCTTATTAATTAATATTGAATGTTTTTTTATAAGATATAAACTTTAGCTTTACATGTTTGGCGTAAATTATGAAATTAGAACAGCTTAGTATGTTTGTTACTGTTGCTCAGGTTGGATCATTGAGTGAAGCAAGTGCTCTTTTACACAAAACTCAACCAGCTATAAGCCAAGGTATTAAGCAACTAGAAAATACCCTTAACTTTGCCTTATTTAGTCGTAATGGTTATCGGTTAGAGCTTACCAGTGCAGGAAAAACTATGTTTCATAAGGCTATGAAATTGCTAGATGATGCAGCACAACTTAAACAAGTTGCACACCACATAGCACAGGGGAACGAGGTAAGTATAACGATTGCAATTGAAGCATCATTTAATTTAAAAGGTATTTTACCATTACTAAAAAATATGCAAAATCAGTTCCCTGAAACTCAAATAATAATCAGGCAAGAGTACATAACAGGTGCAATTGAAGCCTTACTTGATGGCTGTGCCGATCTGTGTATAACACCAACAATGGAATTTTCTGCACAAGAAGAGAAAATTGAAAAGCATTTGTTAAATAGCGGCTCATTAATCAATGTAGCTTCCCCTTTGTTGTTAAAGCGAAATCCAAACCTAAGGCAAGCCACTGATTTGTTGAACGAATACCAAATAATTGTGCAGGACTCAGGCACTGGTTCAAAAAACATAGAGTGGGGTGTACAGCAAGGTCAGCGACGATGGTATGTAAATGACTTTCCAACTAAAAAAATGCTTATCGAAAGTGCAATGGGTTGGGGCAAATTACCAGGTTATTTAGCTGATGAAGGTATTGCAAATAATACTCTGAAAATGCTGTCACTTAGTGATGTGCAAAATATAACGCCTCTAAAATATTACATTATTAAGAAAAGGGGAGAAGTGTTGGGACCTGTAGGAGAGGCCGTGTGGGAGCAATTTAAAAACTATCAGATATAACAATCTTATATATGTGAAAAACTTATTTAAGTGTTTATATTGAGGTAATTTTGCAGCTTGTAAAATTAACGAAGGATTGGTTGTTGCATCAACCGGTTGTAGGGCTTTGATTGACTCTACATCGCCACTGTCGGCAACGACCGTGGTTACTTTTTTGAGTTGTTC
>NZ_JACJFA010000023.1:0-51717 GCF_014164345.1 Pseudoalteromonas sp. SG43-5 | reverse complement strand
CAAAAAACTCAAAAAACTCAAATGGGTTAAATGAGTCAAAGCTTATGATTAAAGAAAAGGCTCTCTTACTTTTTTGTTTGCTGATAAAAGACTCGGTAGCAATGAGCGAAAAATATATAAGGAGGACGTTTGGTGTGAAGGCAGAAAATGCCTATGAAAAGTTTAACCAACTCAACTTAAAGCTTCATTGTGTCGTTAAAATACACTTTGAAAATAATAGCCGTATATTCAAAGTTGAAAAGATAGATAGCTATCAGATCGTCTTGGAAAGCTTTCAAGTCACCTTGCTTTTAATGGACTTAAACAAAGAGCCAAGTCTATTCACGGGAAGTGCTTTAAATTATAGCTTTAATGGATTTAGTACCACCCCATCACTGTCTAAACTATCTTCTCTTGTCAGTGATTATTTGGACTACTACCGAATTGATAAAATGAACAGTGAAGAACCTTATACTGTAGACAAACTGAATACGTTTGGGTTTAGTGATGAGGAGCATAGCCATTTGCTAATGAAGTACATAAGCAGAAAGTGCAGAGGGTTTAATAGCAAAACAGACCTGTTCAGTAATCATGCTGAATTGAAACTGACATTAGCTAAACAATATACTGAATTAGAAAATACTAAATTAAAGGGCTATATATCAGCACTTAAAGCAGGCCGCTATTCAGACGCTTATTTAGAGAAAGTCGGTAAAAGTGTTGTGAAGTTAATTTTTAAAAAAGATCATTATTTATTCGGCTATTGCTTTTTAAAAGCTGTTTGTACCTTTTATGTTTTATTTTTAAAGCGCTTGGAAAAAAGATTACAAGACGACTTCTATCAAAAAAAGGTGACGGCTATATACGTTAATGACGAGATGCCTACTTTTTTTAATATTCGTATCGCACAGGACAAGAAGCTAAATCAGTTTCTGTTTCAAAATAGGGTATTTAAGATTTAGCGAGAGGTTAAAAGCTTTATAATAGTGCACTAAGTTCCGAATGAAATAAGTATAATTTATATAGATAATCAGTGTGTATTTTTTAAGAACTTGAGGTTTAGCCTTCTTTTAACTTAGCTTTTTTTTCGTATAGTTAATATACATTTAATGTATTGTATTTAAATAATTTAATTCCTTAATGTTTTTTCTTACTTTAATTCCCCTTTGTATGAAATATACAAATTTATGGAAAAAGTAATGAGCTATAGAAAAGTTGAAAGAAATATATTCGATGAACGTTTTCGAGTACTAACCACATATAAAAAAATTATTGAAACAGAGCTTAAATATGCGTTCTATGATAATAGAAGAGTTTCTATAATTCGTTTTGATTTGCATATACCTAAGCTGTGCAGGGGACAAGACAATCCACTTACTCAAAGTACCGGATTGATGAAGAAGTTTTTTGGTTCTTTAGTTTCAAAATTAAAGGTTAGTTATCTTATTGATGATGTTTATCGAACGCAATGCTTACGTTACGCTTGGGTAAAAGAGTTTGGTGAAAATAGTGAGGTTGAACACTATCATATTTGTTTGTTTATGGACCAAGATAAGTTTGGTTTTATAGGAGATAGTGAATACACATCGAGGCTTAGGAAAAACAAAAAAGTAAAGAAAAAGTCATTAAAAACCTGCATATTCGAAGCTTGGGCTAGCGTTTTTGGCTTAAGTGCTAACTTAATCTTAAGTAGCGTTCATTTTACTAAAAAACCTGTACATTGGATTAGTTCTCGTGATTATGAGGAGGCAAATGAGGTATATAAAATTGCTGTTAAACGCTTAATGTATTTGGCTAAACCAGAAACAAAGTGCTGGAGAGGGGACGGTCTAAAATCAATCGGAACTGGTCGCATGACGATAAAAAAATCTATTAGGCCTAGAACTGTTAGTATTAAGGACTAGGAAAGTAGCTATGCACGGCTAAGAAATTACTGATAGTGATTTAACCACTCAAGATTTTGAAGTCGATAAGTGGTTAAATCAAATCTGAGTTAGTACGCTTTAGTCGTCTTCTTCACAATCACACTCATGTTTTTTAACTAAGCAGTCTTCACAGCCTGGGCACTCACAATTGCTTCCCATTTGTTCGCAGTTATCACAAATTTTATCTAATGGATCCATGTTCTTACCTTTTAATTAATACGATATGTCTGACACAGTGAATACTAGAGTGTGATTAAAAACAAGTATGCAATCAATTAAATAGAAAAATTTATCTAAATAGGGAGGCAGTACTGCATCCCTATTTTAATCGTCATTAATAACGTCACGTAAAATAATTAGAATTGCAATTACGTGAGTGACTAATTGTGCAGTTTTATTACGTCTAAGCATTCTACCTCCTGTTTTAGTTGAGCTAATAAATTAAGTTCAGCAAAAGAGGCGTATGAGTCACCAATTATTAAATGATCTAACACCTCAACATCTATCAACGATAAAGCTTTGATTAGCTTACCTGTTATAAGCTTATCCGCTTTAGACACCTCCACGCTCCCAGAAGGATGATTGTGCGCTAGTATTACACTAGCTGCATTAACCCTTAATACGTCCTTTACAACCTCTCTGGGATACACTGAGGCTGAATTAATTGTGCCAAAAAAAAGCTCTTTGTATTCAATGATTTCATTGTTATTGCTCAAGTAAATTATTGAGAATACCTCTCTCTCATAGCTACCTAATTTCAGCTTTAAAAAATCTACAGTTGATCTTGGGGAGCTAATTTTGCCTTCTCTTTTTAATCGTCGAAATATTATTCTTGATGCCAAATCAACAATTTCATTATCAGTTAAAATTGTATTGTTCGTGCTTAGTAATTGTTGGCTTTTTAACATGTGGACCTCTTATGAATTGTTTGCTCATAAAAGTGATATAGATTTGAAAGTATTTGGATTAGTGCTTTAGAAACGCAAAGGAAGCCTAAAAGTATTTTTTTACACAACTCCCTCATTAGATGACAAAAATTAGGAGTCATCAAATGAGATTAATTAAACTAAAAGAAGTTATTCAAAAAACGTCACTTGGCCATTCAAGTATTTATAAGTTTATTGCAGAAGGTACATTTCCAAAACAAGTATCGTTAGGTGCTAAATCGGTAGCTTGGGTTGAGTCAGAGGTTGATGATTGGATAATGGAGAGATTAGGGGAGAGGGATATTTAGTGACTGATTTGCTTCATGGTCTTGAAGGGGGAAAGCTCTGAAATCCGCTATGGCATATATTCTAACTTATGGCATGCTGCCTACCTTTAAACATAAGGAAGTGTGTTATGAAATCTTTTTATAATAATTTAGAAAAACAGCTCTCAGGTATGGATGGGGGGAACATCAATGCGCCCTTATGGCTTTCAGGTCTTGAATGGGGTAGCGCTGATGAAAAAGTTACCTTAGGCATAACGCGACCAATCCACGAAGTACATTGTAGTGGTCAATAAAATTTGGCTACAGCGTCCCTTACCTTTCTCATGAGTGGAAAGCTGAAAACCTGAATTTTTACAAGTGGCAATTCGACCAAAAAATAGCAAAAATTCTTTGTAAGACCTCTGAATTTGAAGGTGAGTATAAACAGTACATGAAAAATCACTACTGTAATTTTGATTCGAATGAGTTTAAGTTAAATCTATTCCCTCTTCCTTGCAAGAATATGAATACTTGGACTGAGGAACATGTCGAATTAACTAAAACTAAGATTAAATATCACTATCAAACACATTGTTCAATTACTCGGTTTAAATTGTTTAATGCCTTAGTAAAAGAGTTCCAACCAAAAGTCATAGTTTGCTTTGGGCCAAAGTATGTTGAAGAATATAAAATGGCATTTTGGGGTGATACCTATAATGAAAGCGAGTGCACTGAAGAGCGAGTATTTCTAGGGATCAAAAACGAGTTAAGAATACTTAAAGCTAACGGATTACCTGTATTAGTACTTGCGCCTTTTTTAGGGCGAAACTTAGTTGCTAATGTTGAGCTAAATAAAGTGGGGGAAATAATAAAAACATATCTTTAGTACAGTTCAGCAATAGGCTACTTTTCCTCTTTGTTAGTAACTTTATAAAACCCCAAAGGTGTATGTGATTAACTCATACTCTGGTAGGATGATTCATAAAATGTAAGGATTACAAGTATATGAATAATAATATCGAAAACATTCTACAAGCATTACTTGCTGGTGAGGCGGTATCAAATGCTGAACATGTAGTTTTAAAGGATGCTTTAAAGCCAGTTTTTTTTGGTAAAGGTTTTATGACATGGGCCCGAAATGAAAAAAGGGATGAAATAAAAGAAAATATAATAAGTGAAGGTAATAGCTTAATCTATAGTGCTAAAAATGACGCAAATGCATTAATTGACTCCTTCGCAAGTATGGCAAGTGAGTTAAATCAAGGTGGTCAATTAAACTTATTCTACGATCTCTACAAAATCTTCCCTAAGTTTCAAGGTGAAGCGCTTAAAGCTAAAGACGCTAAGCTTTTGTCTATAATTAAAGATGCACTTCAATCAGAAGAAAAAGATGCAAAAGCAAGAGCTACTATGTTGATTGCTTTGTATGCTGAATCCAGTAACTCTCAATCTAGAAAGTCATCCGCAGGTAACGCAGCTGAGCAAGCTATAGAGTTACTAATGCGTTCAATAGGCTTAGTTAAAGGTGAAACGTACGGAACACAGTTCATTTACCAAGGCTCTAATACCGATTTCGTAATTCCTTATGCGGAAAGTGGCGATATCAATAGTGTTTCAGCATTTATTGCTGTCCAAGTTAGTACTAATGATAGAGCCCGATTAAGTTCAAGTGAATTGCATCGCGGTGCAAAGAGATACTTGTGTTCACTCAATGGTTGTAATGCATCAAGTAAAAGCACTAAAGACATTGGTGATGATTTAGCCGCAGGTTATTTAGATAATGAAACGCACTATGTTGTCATTGAGCGTGAACGACTAGCTGCAATAGAAGATGCTGAAAGAAGGTTAGAGAAAGCCGAGGGCACTCCAAGAGCTGTGAATGCTAAAAGGCGTTTAAAATGGCTGAAAGCTTATGCAATTAACTATGAAGAATTTGCCCGTCAAATTAAACAATTAGCAAATGAATAACTCCCTCTTCTTAATTATTAAATCAGTTATATAAACAATTAGCTCTTAGCTTGTATTTATACCCTGGACTTAGCTTCAGGGTTGCGTTAAAATGTTAGCCATTAAAGTTTCGGAGTATTTATTTGTGCGGCATATTGAGCTGTTTGCTGGCTGTGGCGGCCTTTCATTAGGTTTAGAAAGTGTGGGTTTTGAGTTTGTCTTAGGCAATGAATTATCACCTATGGCAGCAGAGACGTTTGCTTATAATTTCTTTAATGAAAATTTAAGTGAATTAGCTAAAGCCCAAACAAAGCCAGCACGAGTAAAGTGGATTAATAGCCGCAATGATGACTTAAATGCTAGGTTACGAGAAAACCCTTTTGAATTTCCTACTATTGATGAGAGTGGTTACAGCGATTTACCTGTTGATGTTTGTGAATACGAAGGCAAGTTATTGGTTGGTAGTGTCAGGGAGCTAAACACTCTTTTATCACAACGACCTGAGCTCGCTGATGCGTTACATAATAGTTTCGGGAAAGGTGAATTAACACTTGTTTCAGGCGGCCCACCTTGTCAGAGCTTTAGTATGGCAGGTGCACGTAAAAAAGATTGTGAAAAGAATACCTTACCTTTGGAATTTGTTTCTTTTGTTGAACGTACTCGGCCGCGTTTTGCGTTGCTTGAAAACGTAACAGGTATTTTAAGAGCATTTCAAGACGATGACGGTAACAAGTACCATGCATGGTATGAAGTTGCTAAAGCCTTCGCTTCTATCGGATATGTGCCGCTTTGTCTTCACGTTAACGCTCGTTATGTAGGTATTGCGCAAAATAGACCTCGTTTTATTCTTATAGCTATTCGACAAGATGTTCATGAAGCTATTTCTGAAGCACAGCACTTGAATGAGCAAAGCCTTAGTCTACTTGCTTCATCCTTGCCGTTTTTTAATATGGTGCAAGAACAAGGCGCTGAATTAGAATTTGGCCATTTAGATTACTTTGATGTAGATAAACAACCAAAGGTATTCGAAGGAAGCTTTTTAGCTGAACTTGTCAATGGGACTCAGGTTTCTGTTAGTGAGGCAATTGATGATCTACGAGGTGAAGGTATAGAGTCATCTAGCTTTGTTACTCAACTTAACAGTACCTTTAAATTACCATATAGAAGCGCTATCCCCAATCACGATAAACGTGCGAATGGTGAACTTGTGCAAAGGCGCTTTAGGCTTTATCAGGTGCTACAACAGATAGGTAGCAAAGCTGTAAGCAAAGAAGTATTCGCTATTTTAAAAAGCGAATCTACAACCCTTAGTAATGATGCATGGGCTGCACTATCTAAGTACGAGTATTTAAATTTAGATGGTGCATTAGTACATATCAGAAGCCTTCAAGAGTTTATTGGTTATCTGAAGCTTCATCCAACTAAAAAACAAACACAGAAAGCTTTGACTCCAAACTCACCTGCACCAGCAGCTTTATCTATCCCTGATGATGCATGCCATTATCATGAAGATGAACTTCGCACACTTACAGTAAGAGAGATGGCCCGTATCCAGTCCTTTCCTGATAACTTCGAGTTTCGCTCTAAAGTAACTACTGGCGGTAAAATGAGGCGTTATGAAGTACCTCAATATACTCAAGTTGGTAATGCTGTTCCTCCATTGTTAGGTAGGAAGTTAGGATTAATTATTAAAGAACTAAACACTTAATATATTTAAATTAAAACCTCTATTAGCGGGTAAGGTGCTATCAAAGTACCTTATCCGTCCCTTCGCTATACCTTCCAACTCTAATCTTATCGGAATTAGATTTTATAATTTTAAACTTGTAGCTGAGTAACCTAATAAAAATTGATGACTCCTTTATACAATTATTGGTACTGAGGCTGGTTTTAATATTCAGTTTCAGTTAAGTTAGAAGTCAAAACATAAAAATAATATGGAAGTTATATGTCTTTATTTGATGAATGGAATTTACTTTTACTGGAAGAATACTTTTCTCCAGCCAGAGCTAACCAAGACGTTCGAATACCAACAACAAGAAATGAGCTTGAGGGAGTAGGTATTCGAAGAGGAGGAGCTGGTGGCCTAATTGAGGCAGTTAAAAGTGGACCAAAGTGTCTATCCAATTTTAAAGGCAATATTGCTGAAAAGGCGAAAGAGCTTGCTCGGCAGCGCGCATGGCCGAGTAAAAGGAGGTATGGTTATATTGACCCTGGGGAAATGTCGGTAAATTATATAGACTCTAAAGCACCCACCTATCTACCTTACCTTGCAATCTGGATTCTTGCTAAATCAGAGACAGAAAATACAGGTTTCTATTCTACTGTTGGCAGTTTAATCAATGAAGTGTTTCCTAGTAACACAGGGCCACTTATGGAAGCTGTATGGCTAGATCTAGATAACTGGTCAAATATAAGTCAAAAAGGCCGGTTTGGTAGATTTAATATCAATATTCTTGGTAGTCATAGGTTTGTTGGTATTGCATATGCTCAAACAATAATTACCCATAAAGATTTAGAAGGCTTAAGTCGTTTATTTGGTAGCTGTGGATTGCAATCAGGGCAAACTCTAAATCAGAATAGTTTTTTAAAGTTACTAGAAGTTGGCCGGAACTCGGACTATTTAAGTTTGGGGCTAAAAGATGCTATGAGTAATAAGAATTACACAGAGCATTTAAAGCAATCACTTAACTCACATCTAGAGTTTTGGGACGGTCAGGTTCCAATCCGCGATAGCTCCAATAATAGCTACTTTGATGGAAAAGCAGTAAACAGTGAAAATGATGAACTGACGTTGATCTTACGAATGAAGGATGAGGAGGATTCTTTCTCTTGGGAGATTGGTTGGCGCTTACCAGCAACAATTACTGGAGTGAATTACGCTATTAAAGCTGGTTGCTCGAATGAAGTTGGAGCAGATTTAGAATTAAGTGGAAGTCACATTTTTACAGTTCCCTCTAATCTTCAATCTGATATGCGAAATGTATTAGGGAAATCTGCAACGGCGAAAATTGATTCACTATTAACTTACTCAGATAGAGAGGGGGAACGTAACGAAAGAAAAATTTATTTAAGAGAGGATAAAATTCGAGTACTAGTTTGGGATAGCCCTGACCCCTTATTAAAAGATACGTTAATAGAGCGAGAAATACCTCTACAAGGCCCTGCTTATCTTCTTTATTTCCCCTCGATATACTCAAATCTAGAGCAGCTTTTAAATAATGAGAAAATAGATTTTGACCCGGTAGATATCCCCGGCTTGCCCGGTGAATGTAACCTTATTTGTATTCCGGATATTTCTAAAGTTACAGCAGAGCAAAGAGCCTTGATCCTTGATGAGGAACCAATCCATCCACCTAGAGCTCGTATCCGATTTGTTGGGGGGAAAGCTATTATTGGATCAGGTAGTAAGCAGTATGCATATTACGATTTACCAATAGTTGAAGTTGAAGCACCTGAGGGGGCAGAACTTAACTGTCCAGGTGTAACCTTTCAAGAGATTAACCGTGACGACAAAACATTAATAAGGCGCTTTCAATTTTCCTTAGATGATGAAGGTGTAAATGCTTTCAGAATAGGTGTAAGGCTGGCAGAAGAAATATTATGTACTGCCGGGCTTAAGGTTTTAGCGATTGGCAGCCTGTCTGCATCCAAGAGAACTAAGTTCTCATTAGATCGTTATGGCAAGGTCTTGCCTGATGATACAGGGCTCTGTGGAGCTACAATAAATAAGGCATTTACTGAAGGTTTAAATATTACTTCTTTTCAAACTGCCCCCCTAACCTTTATGAGTTGGGATGGTGAAGATGTTTGGAAGAGTATAGAGCCTAATATTTCAGCTCAATTTTTAGACTCCATTGCTGCCACTCCTTATGGATCAATGAGTTATGGTGTAGCTCGAGATCAAATTAGACGTCTTGCTAATAACGTTAATATTAAAGATGTTGCACCTGCTTTATTGATACGTGAGTTAAGGCGAAGAGGACATGTTGAGATTGAATGTGATGCTAAAGGTCATATGATACGAGTTTGCTCTGTTCCCCCAACAATTTATAGCTTGCCAATTACAGATAATAGAAACAGGCAGGTTTATGGTGTATGCGGTAGTTTGAGATTGCAACAGTGGAAAGAATTAACAACTCATTGTCATATACTTATTGAAAAAACAAATTCAGATACCCTTCCAGTAGTCAGATTCTACATAGATGGCCCCGGTTTGCTCAAACAGATAGCTGAAAAATATCAATTTTTAGTAGAAGAGCTTCCTATTAGAAAATTATCTCAATGGGTTGGTTCAGTTAAAGAAATGAAGGAAAGTTTGTCTTGGTATCACGAACAAGGCTATTCACCTAATTATCTGGAGCGGCTTAACCCTGGGAATGGAGTGTTTGGTGTTTCGGAAAATATTATGGTTGATCCTAAAAGAGTATTTGAGTTATTCAGATATGAAGATCCACAAGTACAAGGGCTTAGAGTCTATAAATTAGGGTGGAATTTTAAGGACCATCTTTCTAGGTATAGTTTCATTGAAGATTCCAGGTGGGGAGTCTGGATAGCAATAAATGCTTTTGCTGAATTTGTTAAACGTACAATGAATTTTGATGATGCTAGTCCTTGGCCAATTCACTTCGATAAAGAAAGTGGATGTTTATGGCTGCCAGCTAGAATGGAACCCCCCTTTATCATAGAGCGAATATTAACACTTTGCTCTGGGAGTAGCCCTTTATTGATTAAGACTGTTGGAGTGCACAATGACGATTCAATTTCACTTTATGATTCTAATGATAATTGTGTCGTTGAGGTAAGCTCTGCGTATTATGATATGTCAGATGGTAGATGGCTTTGCTATCGTTGGGTGCCAGAAAAAATTGCACTGATTGTCGTATCTTTATTAGGCGGTGAGCTCAAAGAAGTAGGGAATAACTCCCACACAATAAATTTTAAGGATGAAAAATGTCAGCTAGTATAGATAAAGATCCTATTGGTGCTTGGGAAGACTTGCAAAGCCATTTAAAAAAATACATAAAATCGGCATTTGGCACTAATTCAAAATCCTTTGAAGAGGAAAGAGAGCGCTTACTAAATACTCCTGGTGTTTTTTTTCAAGAAGCATTTTTAGAGATGTTGCCAACCTATGCATCAGGGAAAAAGTTAGATGAGTTAAGTATTAAAGACTTGCCCGCATTATCTCAAGATGTAATTGATGCTTTTCGTAAAGTAGCTGGATCTGGACTTATTCCTAGTTTTGTAAATTTGCATAAACATCAAGAAGCAATGTTGAAAAAAGCGATAGCAGAAGAAAGGAAACATTGTGTCGTCGTGACGGGTACTGGCTCTGGAAAGACAGAGGCTTTCTTATTACCAGTAATAGCATCAATAATTAAAGAAGCAAAAGCAAAATGGGCAGCTCCAGCTGCTATAAAGGCGGAGTGGCCATCTAAGATAAAATGGAATGATAGCAGAAGAGATATTAGGCAAGAGACGCGAAGACCTGCTGTGCGTGCTTTATTGTTATATCCGATGAATGCGTTAGTAGAAGATCAAATATCAAGACTTAGGGGGGCTTTAGACTCGGAAGAATCCCATAGGGCTATGGATTCAGCGTTAGCTGGAAATAGAATTCGATTTGGCCGATATAATGGTTCTACACCTGTTTCAGGACATCCTTTTAAGGCAGATGGTAAGGCGAATACATCTAAGAGAAATGAGTTTAGAAAAAAAATTGATGTTGCTAGAGAAGAGCATGTTGATTATAAAAAGCGTTTAGAAGTTGCGAAAAATAGTTTTAATAAAGCTAAAATAGATGGAGTTAGAGTTGAGGAAGCTCAAAGTGAGCTTGAGGCTTTAATGGAGCAGCGAGACTTTATTCCAAATATGGATGTTGATGCTTGTGAGATGTTTCATCGCTGGGAAATGCAAGATTCACCGCCAGATTTACTTATAACAAACGTTAGCATGCTTTCTATAATGTTAATGCGCCATAATAAAGAGGAAGTCCTTGGAGACAGAGCTGATTCAATGATTTTTGAGTCAACGAAAGAGTGGTTGGCAGAAGATAGAGATAATCATGTATTTCAATTGGTTATAGATGAATTGCATTTATATAGAGGTTCATCTGGAACTGAAGTCGGTTATTTACTCCGGCTGTTAATGGATCGATTAGGATTATCGCCTGATAGTAAGCAGCTTCAAATATTAGCTTCTAGTGCTTCGCTTGATGATAAAGATGAGTCATACAATTTTCTAGGAGGTATGTTTGGTTTAACTACTGATGAGGCAAAGAGGCAATTTCATATAGAAAGTGGTGAGTCCATCTACCCACCAGATGAGACTCCTCGTTCTATTTCCGAAAGGGATGGTAACGCCTGCTTGCAATTAGGCGTTGCTCTTAGCATGAATCATAAACCCAATGATCAACTGGTGAAGAAGCTAGTAACAAAAAGTAATATTGATACGTTAGCGTATAGCTTTTTTGATAAAGCTCGCAATCGTTTTGCCTCCTTATCATTAGAAAGTTTAATTGAAGAATGGTTTCCTAATTTACAGCAGAAAGATAAGTATATGGCTGTGAGAGGCTTTTTTTATGCATTTGGACAAGCAACTGTAATAAAAAATAGTGGCCAAGGCTTTCTTACAGATGTCCTACCCAGACTACGCTTTCATTGGATGGCTAAAAATATTGACGGACTTTGGGGAACAGCTGATTTGCCAAAAAGTGAGGATAGCCACCGAAGAGTTGGGCATTTATTACCAGAACCAATAATTTCCTTGCAGGGTAAGCGTGTATTAGAAGTCTTATACTGTGAGTGTTGCGGCACTCAGCTATTAGCTGGTTATAAAATGAATGCTGGTGGCACGTTAAATCACCCAAGATTTGAACTCGCTCCTATGCCTTCGGCAATTGCCAGTATGCCAGAATCTGTTCCTCAAGGGCGTACAGATGTACAAAACTATAAAACGCTTGGAGTTGTATATTTAGTACCTGATCAATACCCTGATGTAGCTGAGTTAATATGGGAACAAGGTTCAACTGAGCGGAAATTAAGAGATGGTCGCGTAGGCAGCCCCTGTGAGAAAACAAGCGCGGCATGGCTGAAGGCTACAATTGATTCAAATACTGGGGTAGTTGAAATTGGAGAAGGGGGAGAAAATAAAACTAAATGCTTATGGTTCAATGCTGATGTAAATGGTTGGGATGAAGATTACCAATTACCTGCTATGCCGCAAATGTGTCCATCCTGCCAAACAAGCTATTCTGAAAGGCAAGGCGGGAAGCCATCTCCAATACGCGCATTTGCAACTGGTTTAGATCAAATGTCCTTATTACTTGCTAAACATTTAATGAGTATATTACCAAAAGATTTCATAAAATTAGTTGCATTTTCAGATAGCCGTCAAGCAGCTGCAAAGTTAGCAAATGGCGTTGAATCAGGTCAATGGGATAATTTATTACAATACTTCATTTTGGATGAAATAAGGAATAGATCTCAAAGTCCAATAGAAGCAATTAAAGGGCTGATTTTAGAAAAAATTAAGCAAGGTGATGACGATAGCGTAGATGAGATTATAGATGAAGAAACTGACACTGATATTCAAGATGAATTGAAAGCGTTTACGAACGCTGCTGAGACAGTTATTTACAAACCGAGACGTGCTACACCAAAAGATAAAGAGCAAGTAGAGCTAATTAATAGCTATAAACCAGGGTATGTAAGGCTTGACTGCTTTTTACACCCCTTGAATGAGCAAGTTCGAGAGTTACCTGTTATTTGGAAAAGAATGCTTCAATTGGGTTTCAACCCCGGAGGCTCTGGTGTAGATACTAAGTACTCTCAGCCGAGGGGTAGTGATGAGTTTGGTTGGGTAGAGCTCATTAATTTTCATAAAATGTCATTAGCAGAAAACCTCACACAAGAGAAAATGAGCTTTTTAATTAATAAAATGGATAGCACGTTACGAAGGAAAGCTTGGAAAGCTATTTCAGGTAGGCTTTTATATAACTTAGAGGCTAAAGGTTTTGGTTATTTAGCGTTACCACCTGACCTTAAAATGTTAGGTCCTGATGGGGTTTCGCATGAATCATTGAGAGGTATCTCTACAAGCGTACTTCGTATACTCACAGAAGAGTATTTCACAGCGCCTTATGAGTATGATGATCTTTCTCCAAGAGAGGGTTGGACTCACGATAAACCTAATGAACGATCACAACAAGTTGCTCAAAAGCGAGTAAAGCGTTTTTTAGAAGCGTGTTCATTAAAACATAATACTACTTTCGAACTGCTCAGAGATGCTGTTCGCAGTTCAATTGTCGAGGCTGGTCATCAGTGGGGAGTTGTAAGGCTTGATCAGGTATGGGTCCACAGGGTAGAACGAAAAGATACTCCTTGGGTTTGTGATAATTGTACACAGATACATTGGCATTTTTCAGGAGGTGTCTGCTCTAGATGTTGTTCATTACTTACAAATAAAGCGAATGGCGAAAAAACGGCTAAGGAAATTGAAGAAGCACACTATTATGCAAATCTTTCTGGAACTTCTTCGTCTGCATTTCGTATTCATGCTGAAGAGTTAACTGGACAGACAGATAATCAAGCGCAAAGGCAACGACATTTTAGAGATATATTTTTTGCAAATGAAAAGTTAGATGATGTAGTTCCTCGGCTGGTTAATCCAAATATAGATAGTATTGATTTATTATCAGTAACAACAACTATGGAAGTTGGTGTTGATATTGGTGCTTTACTCTCTGTATTTCAAGCAAATATGCCGCCAGAGAGATTTAACTATCAACAGAGGGCAGGGCGAGCAGGAAGGAAAAAGCAGGCTTTTTCTTCTGCACTGACTTATTGCCGAGGACAAACTCATGATCGCATTCACTTTGAGCATCCTGAGGAAATGACAAGCGGGATACCACCTCAGCCGAGTGTTTCTATGAGTGAAGATCAAGAAATATTAGCTGAACGGTTATTTAATAAAGAAGTCCTTCGACGTGCGTTTAAAGCAATAGGGCTGACTTGGACTGACTCTAATTTACAACCAGATACTCACGGTGAGATGGGAAATGTACAAGATTTCTTGGCTAATAGTTGCGATCGGCGAGACAGCGTAGCTAGTTGGCTATGTCAGAATAATAAAATAGTCCAAGACGTTGCTGACGTTATAACTCGAGGTACAGAAATTGAAGCAGCTAAACTTGTTGAAAACGTAAATGTTTTAATTGCCCGTATGGATAATATAGCGATAAGTGAACAAGATAAAACTAGAGGTTTTGCGAATGCTTTAGCTGATGCGGGTGTACTACCAATGTATGGCATGCCTACGATGGTTAGAAACTTATACTTTGCACTTCCAAACAATGGTGGAAAATTCTCAGAGGCAAAGACCTTAGATCGTTCTATTGAGCAAGCTATAACCGATTATGCGCCAGGGGCTGAGCGTGTTTGGGATAAAAGGCTACTAACGCCAATAGGTCTTGTAGGCTCAATTCATCACAAAAATAGTAACAACTGGGCCTCTAAAGTCAAACCTGTTGGTGGTATGGAGTGGCAAATATTTTGCCGAGAGTGTAGAAACTTAAGTGTTGAGCCAATAACTATCGAAGAGGCTAAAAGTAGGCCTGAAATTGAGTTATGTCCTAATTGTAGTTCAGAGGAAGCCAATGCATATCTAGCTGTAGTGCCAAATGGCTTTATGACAGACTTTGACCTCAGTAAACCAGCTAATAAAGGTCAATCTAATGGCGGTGACGGGGCTGTATCGTTTGTTGCTTCTCCGGTAATTATTAGTAGTGAGAGAAAGTCGATAGGTGGTGTTTCTTTAGCTTTCTCTAGACAGCAAAAGGTTTATCGAATTACTCAGAATAAAAAATCAAAGCCTTTTCCTTTTAGGGAGCAAAAGACTTATCCATGCCCGAATGGTCAGTGGTTAAATGCTGATATGTGGATCAAAGATGAAAGACATCCAGAGGTTAACGCTTCACTTGTTGCACCTAAAACAACTGATTTATTGAGTTTAAGGTTGCTCGACCGACCTGGTACTAAGTTTTTTGATAATCATAAAGATATAGCTTGTCGCAAAGCAGCATGGTTCTCTGCTGCAACAATTCTCCAAAGAGCTATTGCCTTGGAGCTGGATGTTGATTCTTTAGATATTGAAATTGCTTCTGTACATAAATATAGCGACAAAGATGAAACCGGTGCCGAGTTATATTTATCAGATGAGCATCCTAATGGTGCTGGATTAGTAGATTGGGCTAGCAAAAAATGGCAAGAATTATTAGCTGGCTGCATTGACCCTCTTAATAATCAGGACTTTTCTAAATTAGGAATGTTTATAAAAGATGAGTGTAAGCGAGCACAAAAATTGGGACACGAATGGAGGAGTCCTGATTTACTATTAAAAGGTTTCAGAAATCGCCATTTACACCCAATGCTTGATTGGCGGCTTGGTCTGGAACTATTGTCTGTTATGAAGGATTCTTCTTATATCCCTGGTGTAACTCCACACTTTGAACTGTGGGGTTTAGGTTTAAAAAGTTGGCAAGAAGAAGCTACTGAGCTGGCAAAAAATTATTGCTCAGCATTTGGTGGTGGCAATATAAAACCTATAAGTAATGGTTCTTTCATTCATGGTTGGATTAATGAGAGTGAAAAAGTCTTAGAATTAGTAGCTCACCCTCTATGGGAATTCGATCCTTTATTAAGAGATAATGTGTCTAAGTCTATAGACTCTTTTGCTAAAAAATATACGGGTATTGAGTCTGTGAGATTACTAGATTCCTTCAACCTTTCTAGAAGGATGTCCTGGGTCAGAGGCTCATTAGCAATATATATTCGACACCCAATTAATAGTACTTCAGATAATACTGCTTCAAACGTTTCTATTGATTTAAATATAGATAAGGTTGAGCTAGGTGGTGTATTTGAATTTGAGAGCGAAAGCTGGATAAGAGTAGCTGAAATTGACGTATGGGATGCTGTTGCTGGGAGTTATGTTGTTCGACGTGAAGGGATTGCACCTTTCATTGTTACAGTAGTGTCTATGCCCGGGCGAACACTAGTAAGGAAAAAAGGAAAAGGAGCTTTAGATAAGTCCCTTTGGAATGGCTTAAAAGCTGTAGCTAGATACAAATAAGGAATAAATTTATGCCACGTATAATCGGGCCAGTCCCATCAGATAAGTGGGAAAGAGAAGTTCGTAGGCAATTGTCAAAACAATTACCATCTAGTTGGATAGTTATCTGCAATGTATCTTGGGCTTTAAAGGATGATCGAGGATTTGTTCGTGATGGCCAAGCTGACTTTGTAGTGCTTGTCCCTGAAATAGGGCTTGCTGTAGTTGAAGTAAAGGGAACTAAATTAGTTAGGGTTGATGAGTTTGGAAATTGGTACAGACTTGGTGGAGGTTATCAAGATCAACAACGAGAATATTTAATTAAAGAGCCACCGCCAGAGCAAGCTACACGAAATCTTCATGAGATAGCCAAACTTGTAAAAGCAGAGCTAACACATGAGCAGGGAGCTACTTTTCCTGGCTTACATGCTTGGTTGGTTGTATACCCTAATGGTGAAGTCGAAGGAAAGCTTGATACCTATGACCGAACTACGATAGTTACGAAGCAAAGTATGCATAAGTTAGGGAAGGTTATAAAAGAGGCTTTACTTGCGAAAGGTGATGAAAGAACAGGTAGAAAATTTAACTTAGGTTTAGCAAATAAAGCTGCTGAAGCTTTGACTAACCAACGCTTTCGAGTAGTGGCTGTAGATACTGAGCTAGACTCAATAGAAGATGAGAAAAATGTAGATGAGCTTACCCGTCAGCAATTTGCTGCTTTGCGTGGTGCGTTTGACTTACCTAGGGTGGCGATTATTGGCCCCGCAGGATCAGGTAAGACATTATTAGCATTTTGGAAGTTACAGGCCTTACTAGAAGAAGGGAAAAATGCGATTTTCGTTTGTTTTAATAAGAAGTTAGCTGAAAGTTTAAAGGCCCGGCACCCAAGTGTCGCTGGTGCAATTTTTAGTGTTGACTCTTTATTTTGGGGAATAGTTAAAGATCACGTTGGAAGTTATGAAAAAGACTTTTACTCGACGATTTTACCGGAAAGGGTTATAGATACTTTACTCAGAGAAGATGATAAATATGATGCAATCATAATCGATGAAGGGCAAGACTTTGGCGATGATAGAATTGTAGCTTTATATCAACTTCTTAAAGAAGAAAGCTCTCAGTGGTTATATTTTGGTGATAGTAAACAAGATTTATATGGCCAATGTACAAATGAAACACTGGGTGCTGAAGTAACATTTCGTCTTTATCATAATTGTAGAAATACTGAATTAGTAAATGCAGCTACAAATAAGGTTTGTAGTGGAATAGTAAAGCCTATGCCGGGAGTCCCTAAAGGTGAACTACCACTTATTAGTACTTGTAAAACCGAGCATATGGCACAAAAAGCTTGGGATCTTATCAATGATTTAAGCCCCGATGGTGGTGCAGTTATTCTGTCGCCATACAAATTAGATAACTCATGTATGAAGGCTTCAACAAAAGCTTTTAATTTAAATTTGACAGAAGATATTAGTAAACTTAATGAGCCTGGCTTTGTTTACTTTTCTACGATTAAGTCGTTTAAAGGCTTGGAGGCCAAGCATGTCATTATTATTCATGCTGATAAGCCTGATTCAAATATAGCACTGACAAAAGAAGATCTATATGTTGCTTTCACTCGAGCGGTAAGCAGGCTTGATATAATTACAACTAATTCAGAGGCCGGTATTTGGTTAAAAAATCTAATCAGTAGCTCATAAAAATTATTACAGTTTAGCTGTATTAGTTGTATTAGTTCAGTTCAGAAGCACAGCTAACAGGTGCTGTGCTTTTTGTTTTATTTCCTTTGTCTTGTTTTAATACTTTCTGTTTTAGCGCTCTCTACTAAAGAACCAATTCTTTCCCGTTGTTTTATTTCTTCCGACTTTTTAATTGAGGCTTCTTTACACTGGCTTATTGTTCTCGCCTGTTTTATAGCTTTGTGCTTTCTTTTGTTCTCTTTAACTTTCGGATATAGAGAGTACGTAACAATTGCCGCTATACTCAAAGTATGCGGTAAAGCTGCTAGTAGACAATAAGGGGCAAAACACGCACCAAAAATCAGTAACTGATTAAGAATGATTAGCGGCAACCAAATTTTTAGAAATAATGAAATAACTAACATCTAGACATGTCTTTTAATCCAACTTTCGATGTAATCTAAGCAGGTGTCAATCTCATCTCGGACCTCATAGACCCAAAATCGCTTAACATCCCAGCCTAGCTCAAACATACGCTGGTTTCGTAATTGATCTCTTCTACACAATTCACCAGTCCAGTTTTTGTGATACCTTTCCCCATCAATCTCAATATTCAGTTTTTTCTTTCCTGCGAACACTGCAAAATCTAGCGAGTATTTTTCAATATCGTATTGAGGTATTGCTCTGATACCACGATGATACATGGCCTTGTAGAACAGGTGTTCCCACTCAGATACTTGTTCTGGTTTAGCAACTATCGGGTACTCTGGTCCTAAATCAATTGCATCATGCGAGATAGGCTCAGTCGTTTTGAGTTTTAAACCATTGTAGTATTTAACAAATTTTTGAAAATACTCGATACCACAATCTGAGCAGTATTGTTGATCGCCTACAACGATAAGCTGTGCTCTAGCCCTTGTTATAGCAACATTAAACAAGTTTTTGTTATTTGATAAGAAAGACAGCGTAGCAGGCTGAGCGCCGTTAGATATCGTTGGAGAAAATATAATTATATCTCGCTCATCGCCTTGAAAACGGTGAACTGTATCAACCAATAGTTCGGCTTTATCTAGGCATTTGAACAGATGCTCGTGTAAAGAAATTCTTTCTCTTATTGCATTTGCTTGTGCTCTGAATGGACAGACAACACCGATAGTGCCTTCATAACCTTTGTGTAAGATTAAGTCTTCAATTTCGGCACAAACAGCATTTACCTCTGCAATATTGATCGCTCCACCTGTCACAGGTCTTTTGGTTTCACCCTTGACATTTATCCATCGAATACCAGAGTCTCCAGATGTTCTGCGTTTCAACCTGTCGTAGTTTGTTGCTACACGGAGCCTACTTTCATAAAACTCTTTATTTGAGTATTCAATGATGTCTGCATGGCTCCTATGGTGATCGAGCAAGTGTATAACATCATTACCATTCACTAAGCCAGAGGCCAAGTCAAACAGAGAGTTATTCGAATATGACCAATGCGGAAACTCGTCGATTAAGTCGTATTTATCCAGAAGCTGTTGATCATACCCTCGTTTCAAGGTGCTAATGTGGGATAACTGCTTGGGGTCACCAATGACTACTGCAGCTTTCGCTCGGTAAAGTAGTGGCAGCGCTGATGCAATATCACACTGGCTTGCTTCATCAAACACTACCAGGTCAAAATAGCCAGGATCAAATGGTAGTTTTCCTTTTGCTGACAATGAGGTGACAGCCCAGGTAGTAAGTAGATGAGCGACTTTTGCAAATAGCTCAGCATATTTTTTATAGATATTGCCTGGAAGTTTTTGGCCTTGAATATTATCAATAACCATCTTAAGCACCGAGGTATATCTGTTTAACATCGAACGTTGCTCATGAGTAAGTCGAGATGGCTGTATTTTTAGCCAATAGCTCCACATTACTTCAGCGTTGCTTGAAATGGACTTAAGTGTTTGTATTTTTTCTTCACTTAACGACTCGATAGACTTGGCACTCTGTAACTCTTTTAGTTTTAACTTATAGTCAATAATAGCACGGGCGCTGTTAAGCTTTTCAATAATACCCTCAACCCAATCAATCCATTGAGGAGCATTGGATTCGGTGATTTGATCAAAGGGTTCGACAAAAGATAATTTAGATAGTTGTTGCGAAACTTTTTGCTTTGACGCTAACGCTGAATCAATCTTTATATTTAGGACATTGAACCAAAAGAGCCTGCCAAAGAAAGAATTTTTTTCTTTGATACATTGGTTGAGACTATATATAAAGACACCGAGATTGTCCATTAAACGCGCAACGTCTATGGTGTGTATAATATTGAAAACATCTTTTCTAAATTGCTCGCGAACAGGCTCAATTTTCTGCTCCAGTCGGTCTACTTCATTTCTAAGGTTTATCAATTCACTGAGCGAAGCATTTATGTAGCTGAGTTTTTCTTGAAGTTCAGTATTTTTGTTTAAGCAGAATTCAAATTCATCAACATCTTCATTACTGGATACAGATGACATGATCCCCATGACATATTCTGCTAGCTTCATTTGGTATTGGTTTGAGCCAACTCTCATTAAGACTGGCCGTGGTCCTAAAGCATTAACTCGGGTTTCTACAACATCAACAGCTTTATTGTTTTTACTTGCAAACAATACTTTCTTGCCTTGCCAGGCCGCATTGACCAGAATATTAGTTACTACTTGAGATTTGCCCGTACCTGGTGGTCCGGTAATAATTGTCAAAGGTTTACTTATCGAGGAGCGAACGGCTGCTCTTTGTTCTAGGTTCATTGGCAGGACGTCAATGATATTTAGACTTTCATCTGTTGAAACCTCAGGTATTAAGCTTTTGAGCCAATGACCTAGCGCTGTTTGACTATATAGTTCTGGATCTAACTGTCCGAGCATTTTAAGCTCAGTTTCTAGCCCGGCTGTAAACGGCGAACGTTCAGCTTTGATAATGACCGCTTTGTTGTAGATTCCTCCATTTTTCAGAGAACTTATTTTTACATTAGGCTGATAGTTAAGTTGCTCAGGTGTGATCGCCTCTAACCATGGCCATTCAGCTCTAATTGCTTGGAGTCTGAGAGCCAATTCATCTATTTCTATGGGTTCATTGGTGGCGCCTAGTCCTAGCTCCGACTCTAACTGTGCAAGTTCGTCTAATATCAGCTCTCTCTCTGCATTCGTAAATGCTTGAAACGCTTTATAGTTAATAATTGGATAAGACAAATCTAAATAAGGGGAGCGATCTTCTGTATTTAGCTCTATTGGAAACAAAAGTATCGGTTCAACGACAAAGCCTTGCCAGTTTGATTTTTTTGATTTAATCAACTTCAAACTTGTTGGATACCCCAAGTAAGCTATTTGATTGCCCCGATCTTGTTTAATCTTATTTAACAGTGGCTGAATTTCCGACAGCTGAGTTAAGTCGTTTGAGGTGTGAGGTAATTTACTTAATTCAACATAGTCCTCATTGCCATACTTATCCCAAGCGAAAGTTGATATTCCTACCTCTTCTTGTCCTAAGCAAGCTAAGTAGTATCGGCAAAGACGGGCTAAATTAGTATTTTTGTATCCAATATGTTGTTGCGCAGCATCAGCCCTGAACCTTGCCGAGGAGAGAGACCAACGATAATTTGAGTCCTGAACAACTTTGCCTGTAAGTTGTCCGTAAAGGCAGCTATTAAGGAGCGCTTTATCTATATTTAGTTTCTTAGATAGTTCACTTGCAGTTTGATTCGGTACTTTTTCTAATTCAGAAACGATAGAGTTAGATAAATCATTCATGACAATTGATTCCATAGAGCTACTTTAGCTTCAGAGAAGCTAAGAGTGATTGACTTATTATTTATATAACTCAAACTGATATTTCCTTATAAATGCTCTGATCTAGAAAACTGGACACATTGTTGATCTACGTATGATTACTTAAATATTTAGGAGTTAAAAAACCCTTGATTACTATGCCTTTTATTTGTGTTTTAATCAATTTCAATACACTCTAATATGTTCGAATACATGGTTTGGCTGTTTATACGTGACTCGAGCTGGGCGGCACTATTAGATTGAGGCAGAAATGAGTTGCGCTGATGGTTTGCTTCTAGGGCTTATGACGACTGTCAGATTTAAGGCTAATTAAAATTAAGTAAAAATAGCTTTAGATCTTTGTAATTTTCACAGCAGCAAACCTCTTCACTATTCGTCTCACTATAAATCTCAGGTGTATCATTTGTCCCTTCATTTACTCCCTTAGTAATCAAATACCTCAGTGTTTCTTCCTCTCTTTGCTCTATGTCAGCATAATCAACCCATAGTACATAATACTGCTCGCCTACTTTAAAATAGAAGCTAGGGCAAAGATCATTGTGCCAGCTTTTATCTATTAAATAAGGGTGATTTTTTAAATCAAAGCCTAGGTCAAAGTTTTGACCAAACTCCTGTTTATATAACTCCATTTTTTACTCCTAAAAATAAATACTAAAGCAGGTGCGAACGCACCTGCTTCTATGTCGGTTTGTTATAGTGGAAAGCCTAAATCTGTTTCTGTGAGATAATAGCAGTTATCTTCTTTGTTAAAGCCTATAGAGCTTGCGTATGCAGGCGTGCCCTCAATAAAATATATTTTTAGATGCGGTGCATGGTTTTGGATGATCTCTATTTTAACGTTTCCATGAATTAGCTGTCTGCTTGGTATATTCAAGAGCTTTGATACACTTCTTACTATAGTCACGTTGTGCCCTAGTTCTTTAATAAATTTGTCGTTGTAAATTTCTAGCTCAGCTCTAACTATGCCTTTCTTTTTCCAGTCCCTTAGAGGGCCTGACCATATATTTGCTAATAGTTTGGATTCACTGTTAAATTTGCTGGCTTTCCAAATCCTTACTTTATGGGAGCCATCCGCATAATGAATAACTACTTCAGCTTTTTGAACCTTTACTAATCTAGATTTAAATTCCTCAGCATCTAATCCACTATAGCCACCATCAAATTGCTCCGTAAATGTTAGTTCAGGCTTTAGCTCAGCTTTACTTTCTTTCGAGTTTTCTACTAAATCAAGGAGGCGATTTATAGCTCTGTCAGCTGTGTCATTAAATCCCGCGGCATGTTTTTCTAATCTTTCATAAGTACACTTAGAAACCGAAAAATTAACTAAATTACTATTCATACATGACACCCATAATTTAAATCATAATTGATGCTTTTTATGATATTCTTACTATACCTTGATAGCCAATCAATTTTTTTGTCATTTATGATTTAATTTATGATTTAACTATAAATTTATGCAACAGGTGTAGTAAATGCTGTAAACTAGAGCCCATTAGTTGAGGTGATAAATCGAAATTATTCACCCAGTACCCCGCACAGTACCCCATGGTATTATGGGTTGAATTAAAAGGTTTAAAAATCAAATGAGTAGAGCAGGAATACAGTGGTTCCCTGGGCACATGAATAAAGCCCGCAATGAAATTAAAGAAATAATGCCACAAATGGATGTGATCATTGAAGTGCTTGATGCGCGCATTCCCTACAGTAGTGAAAACCCGATGGTGGCAACCTTGCGTGAAGGTAAGCCGGTCATCAAAATTTTGAACAAAGCTGATTTAGCTGATCCTAAAATGACTCAAATCTGGAAAGATTATTTTGAGCAAGAAAACGGTGTTAAAGCGATTTCTTTTGGGCATGATAAAGCAGCTGAAGTACACCGTATTAATGAGCTTTGTAAAAAGCTAGTGCCGCATAAAGTGGGTGCAGATAAGCAAATTAAAGCCATGATCATGGGTATTCCTAACGTGGGTAAATCTACGTTAATTAATGTATTGGCTGGGCGTATAGTTGCAAAAACAGGTAATGAACCTGCGGTAACCAAAGCACAACAACGCATTAAGCTTGAAGACGGTATTATGCTTTACGATACGCCAGGTATGTTGTGGCCAAAAGTAGAAAACGAAAACTCAGGTTATCGCTTAGGCGCCACCGGTGCCATTCGTGATACAGCACTTGAGTATGAAGAAGTAGCAAGTTACACAGCTGAGTACCTATTGCGTGCATACCCTGAGTTATTAAAAGCGCGTTATAAAATAGACGAATTACCAGAAAGTGATTGGGAATTTGTTGAAATGGCGGGGAAAAAACGCGGCTGTATTCGTGGTGGTAATCAAATAGACACATATAAAATGTCTGAAATACTAATCAACGAATTACGCGACGGTATCATTGGCCGTATTACTATGGAAACTCCGCAAATGCGTGAGGAAGAAGAAGTAATGGTTGCTGGTTTACGCGCTGCAGCAGAAGCTAAAAAGGCAGCTAAAGAAGAAGAGAAAAAACAACGCCGAGCACGCGCACGTAAAAACCGTCGTTAATTGATTTAGTTTAATTTAACCAACTAAATTACAGACATAAAAAAAGCCCGTAAGGGCTTTTTTAGTTTCATATCTACCGTCACCGATATGAGCAATGTAGCAAGTAAAATAGTAGGGCGGTTACTCATCATCAACATCAAGGGGCGTTGCGGTTCATAACAAGTAACCATAGCTGTTTACGTGCGCCACACGTTGTTTCAGGGTCGAGAAACAAATCAATTCATTCCTTAACAAGTGGTATGCAATCCGTCTTGTTGATATTGATTATCAGTTAGATTTAACTATCTGTCAACACCTAAATGCAAATAATTCTTATTATTGATTAGTTTGTTTTTTATTCATATATAAATCGGCTAGTTAGCACTGACATTTAATAAAAATACTTACTTTGGTTGAACAATGAAGAATAAAAAATAGATGCTTAATACTTATTAAATAATTTGATATGGATTTTTATTATAAAAGCATTGCTTGTAAAACCTTAGCCCCTAAAGATCAACAGCCTTTAATTTATGGCTAAAAATATTCGTACTTAACTGGATATTTTAAGCCACTAACGCACTTTATTTGCTGTTATACGTAAATTAATCTGCTCCACTAGTACTTTATCCTGCTTGTTTAGACGCCCTACAATGAGCAAGAAATCACTACCGTCAGTTTTTATTACTTTAATGCTTGTGTTATCAAGTTTGGTTTTACCGTATGTGGTTTCTATTTTTTCTATGTCTTTAAAGTGACTAAGATCTGATTCAAGCTTACCGTCATCGTTTTTGTAGTAACTAAAAATATAGTTCTCGGTTATTCCGTTACCGTCTTCTCGGTAATCAAACATTGCATCGCTATAAAAATAGAGTATTTCTTCGTTTTCAGGTGTGAGGCGATTACGTTTTAAAAAGTGTACTTGGTAAGGCCATAAACTATCGCCTTTTATAATTGCAGCATTGGGTAAAATATTTACTTCTTGAAGTACGCCTAAAAATAATAGAGGTGCAAACGCAAGCGAGATTAAATACTGCCTAATTCGCCAGTGCGAGTTGTAATGTAGGGCTTCTTTACTTGTATCGGTTTGTTCAATGTAACTAACTAGAGGCAACCATAAAAATGGCATTATACAAATCACTATGGTTGCGTATTCGTCCATTCGATAAGCAAAGGCGCTGGCAAGTACCATTAGCCAGAGTGTTAAGGCAGTCCAGTTAGGAATTACTCTATTTTTGTTTAACTGTTGTTGGCTGTGCTGTGCAAGTGCGCGATACAAAGGGTAATACCATAAAAATGCAAATATACCTCGAGCAATAGGCATAACACTTGAGTTATCGCGTTCTTTAATGGCCTTAAAGTTACGATAACTCCAGTAGTTAACAAATATGCCTAAACTTAAAATACTGTAAATTATAAACTTACTTACAGATACAGCATAAAATGGACTATCTTCAAATTTAACTTTTTTTGCTGACTCTAATCGCCAATCGGCAAAAAAGAATATGAGTACTAAAATATAGCCAGCCAACACATATTTAAGCCAGCTATAACCAAGGCTGTCTAGCACATCAGCTGTTGTTTGAGGCGTTTCACTCGCCTTTGCATATTTTAGAATAGGGTAATGAGTTGCTGATATTAACTTTTTACGCTGTGTTAAATAATCATCTATTTGAGTGGCTTTTATATGATCTTGTTTTGCGTAATAGCTATAGGTCAGTGTTAAAACGTTATTATTAAATTTAGTGGCTGTTTTTAAATTAAAGTAGTCGTTATCAATTTCTTCTTTTTCGCTATCAAATCCCCAATCTTTTTCTGTAAAATGTAGTTTTATTGTGGTGTTAATTATATTGGGATAGCTGAAGTAAAGCGGGTCAGTTCTGTTTACTTGTTTTGGTTCGTAAACACTGTTTTGTATTTCACTTGCATAAAAACTAGCTTCGTAGCCTTCATCTGTTTTTTCCCAAAATTCACTAATTAAATACGATTCTTTGGTTATTAGTTTACCCGTTTGCTCTTGCTCACTAATTGCCATTGCTTCATTGATTGATAAACCATTTAAAAATCCTTGGTAATACTCAAAGTAAGACTTAGCAACGCTATTTAGACCACTGCTGGCTATATTACTTCTTCGGTTAATTGCTTCAAATCCGGCATAAGTGTATTGGGTTTCAAAACGTGATGGCTCAGATACTTTTTCTGCAATAAAAAAGTTATCTTCTACAGATACATTTGTATGTACAGGCTTTTGTGCCATAGAGGTTAAAGCAGTTTCACCTTTATCAATAATTAGGGCATAGCCATAATCAGGTTGTGCTAAATATTCAAGTGTACCTCGTTGGTAGTTCACCGTAGGATCGAGCCAGTAGCGCTTTCCGTCTTGCTTAAGCGTAACAATTACGTGATTAAACACACTTGCAGTAGTCGGTAGTTCTATTAAACGTTTGGTTTCTTCAGTATCGACCAGCGCAGGGAAAGCCTCTATACCCATCGCTTTTAATAACGAAATAAGCAGTACCGTTTTATCTTTACAATCGCCGTATCGTAGCGAAAGCGTTTCTGAAGCTGACGTTGGTTGATGCGAGTTAGTGCCCATTTCAAGCCCTAAATATCGAACTTCGTCTTGGCTAAAGCGCAGTGCTGCTGCAATTTTATCTGATGTTTTTGTGTGTTTTGCTTTTATGTTTTCAGCTACATCCAAAATGCTATTTGGGGTTTCTATGGCTGATTGATAAAGCGGATATGCCCAATTAACTACCTGACCCCAATCGTCAAACTCAGAAAAGTAAACTTGTGTATATGGGTCATACCACGTTGGGGTTTGAGAATTCTGCTCCAGTAAAGGTTCTTCAAAAAGAGTTATAGAATAATCTTTGCCATATTTATTAAGCGTTTCTTGAATATCGGCTGCGCCGTTTATTGTATTTATATGTAGAGGTGTTTGTTTACCCCAAAGTACACGCATATTTTGTTGCACTACGGGTACCGACCAGTTCAGCGTGCGTCTTGTACTAAATTTATTAGCATATATAGGGTTGCTGCCTGTAACGGTGTAGCTGTAATCAAGTATGTCGCCACTGCGCATATCATCAATAATAATATTGAGTGATAAGCTACCATTATAAATACGCTCAGCTAACTCAGATTCACCCTGTATAACCGTCATTCTCGCGCTACCAAGCTTATCAATGCGCTCATTATTTCTAATAATCGTTAAGCTATTTAGTGTTAGCGACTCGTAACTTGGATCAAAATCAAGATTAAGCTGGCTTATATAATCAACACCACTTTGATTTAAAGCTTTCATAACCAAACGTGTATAGCGTTGCTGTTTTTGTCTGCTCGGTATATAGGATTGGTTATCGAGTAACAAATAAAGTGTGCCGTCACGTACCTTGGTTATATCGGAATTCTTGGGTTGCTCAATTATATGTGTATTAACCCAATTAGCTGGTTTATCTATTTTATATTGCTGCGCAAAAATATTATGAGAGAAAATTAATAAGGTAAGTGCAATTAGCCAAGCACTGAGTCGAAGGAAGTTCCATTTCATTGTGGGGTCTTATAGTTGTTTTTATAAATACTATTGAAGGAATAATGTACCAAATTTAGGCTTTTTTGACAATGAGATGTTAATAGAATCCATCGACATATTTATAATTATGATAATGAATAAGTTCAGCTCAATTTAGCTTATTATTTATAGGCATGGGTTATAAATACAATGAAAGCATAAAGGTATTTAATTATCTCTAAAAATGGCTTTGCTGTTTGTCTTATTGCTCGGCACACATTTTACTTTGCAAAATACATGATGCTTTTGTAGAGCACGCAACCACTGCATTTACTGCTCAGCAAATGGGCGATTTGGTCGGTGTGAGTCGCTCTACAGCACGCCGTTACTTAGAGTATTTGCTTGAATCAGGTAAGTTAACAGCGGATCAAAGTTACGGCAGTATTGGCCGCCCTGAACGTTGCTATAAAATAGCGAAGTAACTTGGTGTATCTGAAACTTAAGTATTAAATACTATTAATTTCAATGCCTTGCGATTTTTTTGTTATGTTTGATATTTAATAGATTCTGACGATAAAAAAAATATGTTGAATTGATTGCATTTTAAGCGGCTTGTATGGTGATGTTCGCATTAAGTGATGTTATACTCCTGCCGAATAATTTATCGACTTTATTAAGAGTAAAATTAATGGCAGATTTATCGAAGTACAGAAACATTGGTATTTTCGCGCACGTTGATGCGGGTAAAACCACGACTACTGAGCGTATCCTAAAGCTTACTGGTCAAATCCATAAAACAGGTGAGGTTCATGATGGTGAATCTACTACTGACTTCATGGAACAAGAAGCTGAGCGCGGTATTACTATCCAGTCTGCGGCTGTAAGCTGTTTCTGGAAAGATCACCGTTTTAACGTTATCGATACTCCTGGACACGTTGACTTCACAGTTGAAGTATACCGTTCACTTAAAGTATTAGATGGCGGTGTTGGTGTATTCTGTGGTTCTGGTGGTGTTGAACCACAATCAGAAACTAACTGGCGTTATGCTAACGAATCAGAAGTTGCACGTATTATCTTCGTTAACAAATTAGACCGTATGGGTGCTGATTTTTACCGTGTAACTGAGCAAGTACGTAAAGTACTTGGCGCAACTCCACTAATCATGACTTTACCAATCGGTATCGAAGATGAATTCTGTGGTGTTGTTGATGTTTTAACTAAAAAAGCATACATCTGGGATGAAACTGGTCTTCCAGAGAATTACACAATTGAAGACGTTCCAGCTGACATGGTAGACAAAGTAGACGAATACTATGAAATGCTTGTTGAAACTGCTGTAGAGCAAGACGACGACCTAATGGAAGCGTACATGGAAGGTGAAACACCTTCTTTAGAAGATATCAAGCGTTGTATCCGTAAAGGTACACGTGACCTTGCTTTCTTCCCTACATACTGTGGTTCTGCGTTCAAGAACAAAGGTATGCAGTTAGTACTTGACGCTGTTGTTGATTACTTACCAGCACCTACAGAAGTTGATCCTCAACCTCTAATGGATGAAGAAGGTAACGAAAACGGTGAATACGCAATCGTATCCGCTGACGAACCTTTCAAAGCGCTAGCATTCAAAATCATGGATGACCGTTTTGGTGCATTAACATTCGTACGTATCTACTCAGGTAAACTTAACAAGGGTGACACTATCCTTAACGCGTTTACTGGTAAAACTGAGCGTGTTGGCCGTATGGTTGAGATGCAAGCAGACGACCGTAACGAATTAACTAGCGCACAAGCTGGTGACATCATTGCTATCGTAGGTATGAAAAACGTGCAAACTGGTCACACACTTTGTGATCCTAAGCACCCAGTAACACTTGAGCCAATGGTATTCCCAACTCCAGTAATCTCGATTGCTGTACAGCCTAAAGATAAAGGCGGTAATGAGAAAATGGGTGTTGCTATCGGTAAAATGGTTGCAGAAGATCCATCTTTCCAAGTTGAGACTGATGAAGATTCAGGCGAGACTATCCTTAAAGGTATGGGTGAGCTTCACTTAGATATCAAAGTAGATATCCTTAAGCGTACTTACGGTGTAGACCTTATCGTAGGTCAACCACAGGTTGCTTACCGTGAAACTATCACTCGTGAAGTTGAAGATAGCTACACGCACAAGAAACAATCTGGTGGTTCTGGTCAGTTCGGTAAAATCGACTACCGTATCAAGCCAGGCGAAGTTGCTTCAGGCTTCACGTTTAAATCATCAGTTGTTGGTGGTAACGTACCTAAAGAATTCTGGCCTGCAGTTGAGAAAGGCTTTAAGTCAATGATGAGCGAAGGTGTGCTAGCTGGCTTCCCTGTGCTTGACGTTGAAGTTGAACTTTTCGACGGTGGCTTCCACGCAGTGGATTCATCAGCAATCGCATTCGAAATCGCTGCTAAAGGCGCTTTCCGTCAATCGATCCCTAAAGCGGGCGCACAACTTCTTGAGCCAATCATGAAAGTTGACGTGTTCACTCCAGAAGATCACGTTGGTGATGTAATCGGTGACCTTAACCGTCGTCGTGGTATGATGAAAGACCAAGAAGCTGGTTTAACAGGCGTTCGTATTAAAGCTGACGTTCCGTTATCAGAAATGTTCGGTTACATCGGTTCATTACGTACAATGACATCAGGTCGTGGTCAGTTCTCTATGGAGTTCTCACACTACGCACCATGTCCACAAAACGTAGCTGAAACTGTAATCGCAGCAGAAAAAGAGAAAAAAGCTGCTAAGTAATTAGTTCCTTAACTCTTTAAAAAAACCCGCACATGTTGCGGGTTTTTTATTACCTATAATTTGGTTTTATTTTTTTAGTTATTTATAACTACTTTTTATTATTAATTAGTCCTATATAACTAATTAATAAAAAGGTACTAGAGAGTAATTTATTTACATTAATTATTTAATCGATTGCTTTATATAAGGTTTATTGTGAGTAGAGTGTAACTTGTTGAATTTTGGTAGCTTATATTGATGCTTTACGATACGTAATGTAGAATATCAGCACTTTTAGACTAGAGCTCTAAAGTCAGATAAGGAAGTCTCCGAAGCAGAGACGTTTACATAGTAATTTTATATAAGACGTAACTATAATGAAATCTATTAAATTGGCACCAAACTGGTGGCTACAATTTACAAAATGCGTTTTCGCATTCAGCCTAATATTTTTAATTCATATTATATTTTCTGAGAACCTAGAAGTTGTTTTTTTCACTGCATCACCAGTTCTATTGATTATTATTGCTTTCAATATTCTCCATCTTCGTTTTTTACATTGTTACAGAGCAGGAATTTGTTATACACGTCTATGCACAGAGCGTTATATCAATAGTGAAGAAATTACTTTTGTATCATTTAGCGCGTTTTTTCTTTTCACCATTTTTAAAGTAGAGCTGGAGAATGGTAAAACTTTTCATTTTTATAACTGGCAACTTGATGATGAAACGCAATCAGCTATTTCTAAAATGTACTGTAATAAGTTAGCTAAAAAAGTAGAAAATATTGGCGGTAAATGCAGCGCGTGATTTTTTAATTTAGATAAAAAAGGAGCAATTAATTGCTCCTTTTTTGTTTTTATTTTATAACGCGCTAATTAAACTTTTTTATAGCCTTAGCTTTTAGCGCTTTCATCTTTAGCCTGCGTGGCTTTTTAAAAGATTGTATAGGCATTGATACCATATGCTCTTGTGGCAGTGCCGGAATTGTTTGTGGGTAAGTTCCTTCCTCTGGCACGGAAATCTCTTTTAGATGTACTTTAAGCGCCTCTAGAGTTGAGTCGTTATCAACTTCACTAGGGCAAATAAATATACCTAACTTTCTTAGCTGTACGCCGAGTTTGATACTACTGGTATAACGGATAATTGGAGCACCTAATACTAAGCCTAATAATATAGGTGATAGCCACCAAAAGAAGACAGGTGTGAAGTAGTAGGCTGTGCTGCCCCATGCTATAGCCACAATAGTAGAGAATAACGTATAACCAAACGCTTCTTTCCACGGAACCATACGACCTTCGCGAGGTTGTGCATCCCACTTCACTTTTTTACCTAAAAATACGCAAAGTACAAAGTAAGCATGAAATACCATCATTAATGGTGCAACAATAATAGCAAATACAGTTTCAATAATTGAACCTAGGATTAACTTAATTGAACCACCAAAGCGTTTGTTTCTATGTATTAGGGTGACTATTACGCCCATTAATTTAGGCATTAATAAAATAATAATAGTTAAATACAAGAGTGAATCAATAAGATCGGTTTTAGCTATTTGCCATGTAGGAAATAATTGATAAATACGATTAAAGTACACATCACTATTTAATGCGCGCGTTACTGCATCAATAGTACTTAGCGCTAGCATTGAGAGCCAAATTAGTGATGAAATATAAGCGGTTGCACCTAATAGAAAGTGCAGCTTACTCATTAATTTTAATTTAGATGACGATAGTAAACCTAAGTGCTGAATATTACCCTGTACCCAGCGTCTATCGCGTACAGCATAATCGAGAATATTACTTGGTACTTCTTCGTAGCTACCTTCAATATCTGATAGTAATAGTACGTCCCAACCTGCACTATGAAGTAGTGATGCTTCTACAAAGTCATGACTTAAAATCTCACCGCCAAAAGGTGCGTTACCTTTGAGTGTTGGCAAGCCACAGCACGTTATAAATGCTTCAACTCTAATGATTGCATTATGACCCCAGTAGTTGGCTTTATCTGTTTGCCAAAATGCTGAGCCAGTAGCGAGCATTGGGCTATATAGCACTGACGCAAACTGTAAAAAACGACCAAAAAAGGTATCTTGACGAACAGGTATTGGAATCGTTTGGATCAGGCCTGCTTGTGGGTTGTTTAGCATGCTTGTAGTAAGTTCTAACATACATTTACCGGTCATTACGCTATCTGCATCAAGCACAATCATATGGTCGTAATTACTTCCCCAGCGCTCACAAAAGTCGGTTAGGTTACCTACTTTGCGGTGTTTGTTATCTTCGCGACGACGATAAAAAACATGCTTTGCTGTATCCCCTAAACGTTCGCACAATGCATGCCATGCACTTAGCTCGTTTTTAACTATTTGAGGGTCTTGTGTATCGCTTAATAAATAAAAATCAAAATTATCAAGCTGACCAGTTTCTTTTAACGATTGTAGACTTACTTCAAAGCCCGCGATAACACGGTGGGTATCTTCGTTATAAATAGGCATTACAACGGCGGTTTTCTGAGCGTTAATTGCCTCGTTATTGAACTCAATTGGTTTAATACGTTTTAACGTAAGCGGGTCAATTCGAAATAACTGTAGTACAAAGCCGATTGTGCCACTACAAAAGGCCGTTACAATCCAAGCAAATGTGATTGAGAATAATATTAAAAGAGCATACTCAAGTAGTGTCATACCGTTTGAGCTTAAAATCTCAAACATAATAGATATGCCGTAGCCAGATGTGCCAAGTGCCGCAATGGCAAATAGCCATACTCTTAGTGTTTTGAATGGCATTGGAGTGCCCCTACCTTTATTACTTGATGTCATTTGGGTACCAAACATAGCTCCATACCTCGCTAATTTCTTTGTCACGTAGTTTTAACGATAAACGCATATCAACGGGTTGATCGTCCTGTGGTGCAATTTTAAAGGCTACACGCCATCCACGTGAATCCGGAAGTTTTTGTACATTCACGTCGGTTACTTCGCCTGTTGTAAGTTGAATGTCGGCATCTAGTTTTAACTGTTTAGACAGTTGATTTATTTCTGATCCAGTAAAATCAACAGTAAATTGGCGGTGGCTTTTTGGTGGTGGGTTGTCCTCACCAGGTAAAGCGGCGCTACCAATTCTTGTACGTAGTACACGTGCTTTCTCGTGCTGAGTTAAAACTGAATTGAAGGTGGTCATTTTGTAGCTTAATTTTAATGAATCTCCGGCCTTCATTGGTTTTTCTGGTACCCAGTAACTTACGATATTGTCGTTAGTTTCTGTATCAGTCGGTATTTCTACAAGCTCTACACGACCATTTCCCCACTCACCTTGTGGTTCAATCCATAGGCTAGGGCGGTCGTGGTAATGTGCTTCTGTGTCTAGATAGTTATTAAAGTCTCGGTCTCGTTGAGCTAACCCAAAACCTTTTGGGTTATTGTACGAAAATGAAGTAACGCTGAGTTGTGATGGGTTGTTAAGAGGACGCCATACCCACTTGTCATCAGCAGATTGAGTTAATAGGCCATCCGAGTCATGAACTTCAGGGCGATAGTCATCAAAAAATTTGGTGCTGTTTTCGCCGTGATAAAACATACTCGTTAATGGTGCTACACCTAGTTTTTTAATATCTTTACGCGCAAAAATCTGCATATCAACATCAACTAGCATGTTAGTTGTAGGGTCGACGCTAAATTTGTACGCACCAGAAATAGATGGACTATCCAATAATGCAAAAATGATGATTTGTGTTTGCTCTGCCTTTGGTTTAACTAACCAAAACTCTTTGAACATTGGAAATTCTTCACCCGAATTCTCAGCAGTATCAATGGCAAGGCCTCTTGCTGATAAGCCATAAACTTGTTGAGGGCCAACGACTCTAAAATACGATGCTCCCTGAAATACCATTACTTCGTCTTTATACTCGTTAGTATTTAATGGGTAATGTAAGCGAAATCCAGCATGGCCTAGTTGAGTGCCCGCCACACTTTTAGCTATTTCTTCTTGTAGTGGTGCAGCAGTGCCATCGTATTGGTAAAAGTCGGTGCTGAAAGGTAAGCGGCTACGTTTAGAGTCGCTATCAACAGTATTTATTGTTACAGGTGTTTTATATAAAAAACCAGGGTGGAATAATTGCAGCTCGTACAGGCCTTCATCTTTCCACACCGCTTTGTCTTTTTTAAATCGAATTGAACGGTAGTCTTGATAATCAATATTATTTAGTGCTTCAAGCTCGATGTTTTTAGGTGCCACATATTCTTCGCTTGCTAGCTTTTTAGCGCGAGCGCTAATTACATCAAATAAGCTACTTTGTGGAATTGCTACATCAACAGTTGCAGCAATCGCTTGGTTGCTATTGCCCCAAGTCGAAAAAATAATAAGTAGACCCAGTAGTGGTGCTGACTTTTTTTGCCATTTAGGCAAGTTTTGGGTTAGTTGTTTCATTCTCATTCCTTTATAAAAACACGACTTATTTTTACGTTTAGGGTAAATATTGATTTTGTTTTGTAAGTATCTTCTAATTTACTTAAAGCAAAATGTGAACCCTTATAAAAGTTCATATTTATCAATAGGAAAACCAATATACGTAACTCATTGAGGTTTTTGCTGTGTAAAATTCACTCAATCTTATGTAGTTGTTACTGATTAATTACTAGAAGACTCACTAATCGTATGAACATATTACGGGGAGTTTAATGAAGCTTGTCTGAATTACATTTGTATAAAATAAAAAAGCCGCAAAAGCGGCTTTTTATATGTTTAGATTTTACTTAATTATTTCTTTTTAAATCGACGCACTATTGATAGTGGTGCTAAAAGAAGTGATAACCATAATAATGAACCTGCATCATTATCATCATCTGAGCGTAAGTTATTTACCTTAACGGCTACTTTTTCAATGTTTGATAAGTTACCAGCACTATCTTGAGCTTGTACTGTTAAAGTAATACGATTTTCGAATTCGTAATCAATCTCTCCAGCAACAATTAACTGCCCCTCATTGTTAATAGAAACGCTGTCATTATCAGATGTAATAAATTTAACAACAGGTGATTCATCGGCATTTGGATCACTAAAATCGAGCGTGCCGATAATTGTGCCAATTGCGCTGTTTTCATCGATTGCAAAAACTTGATCGGCTGCAATTACAGGTGTTTGCTCTTCAGGCGTTAAAGTAATTTCAGATTTAATGTCAATAATCACAGGGTCATGGTCTGATGCGCGGTATGCACTTTCAGAGTACAAGCTAGATTGTTGTCTTTCGCTTTTAAACTCTACATTGTAATCAAGTGAAATAGGTTCATCTGCGTTGATATGCCAATCTGTTGCAGCGACAACTTTGCTAAGTAATGATTGTGTAGCTACTGCATGGTCTAAACTTCCTGCACGACCAGAAAAGCTATAAGAATAACCAAGTGTATCACCATCAATTTCAGCAACTACATTTTTGTAGCCTTTATCAGCAAATGCACGTATTGGATCTTCCATTGCGTAAGCATTCATATCGCCGACTAAAATAGTATCTTCGTCATCAACACCGGTTGGTTTGCTATCAAGCCAATCTGCGAATGCATTAGCACCTTGCGTGCGTATTTCATTCCAACAGCCTTGGCCATCACCTAAATCTGCATTATTTCCAGAAGCACTACCACAGCTTTTAGATTTAAGATGTGACACAGCAACAGTAAATACTTCATCAGTTTCTATTGATTTAAAGCTTTGTGCAATTGGAGCACGGTTACTAAAATCAAATGGAGCCTCAGTTGTAATGGCAGCAGTGCCTACTTCTTCTACTTTGTTAGCACGATAGATAAGTGCGGTAGTAATTGCATCGGTACCAATTTGATCTACGTTAAAATCAACAAATGCATAGTTGTTAGCACTATCTGCATCATTTAATGCATCTACTAAGCTAGCAATTGCACTAAATTCGCCAAAGCCATCATTCTCAATTTCCATTAAACCAACAACATCGGCCTCAATAGCGCTAATAGCACTTACAATTTTAGCTTCTTGACGAATAAATTCAGCTTCAGTATCTGCACCTCGAGATGTAGGGAACCCTCCGCCTTGGCCATCACCATTGAAGTAATTAAGTACGTTAAAGCTAGCTACACGTAAATCTGCTTCAGCATTAAGTTCAGGCGCATCTTCACGTGCATTTGTTGCAATAAACGAAGGCGCTAAAGTTGGGTGAATTCGGTAAAGACCGAAGCTATAAGCAAGTGCCCCTGTAACAGTATTAACAGTATCGCCAGTTCGTAATGTATTTTCTGCTGATAAGCCTGGAGTTGGATAAGCTGTAGGGTCTAAGTTTTGTACTGTAGAGCCATCATCTATTAAAATCTTTTTAAGTAGATTTTCAGTTTCAACTGCATTAGCAGCATCGCCAGGTAACGCAACCTGAGTACCTTGGTACAAGCGCTCTGTTGCTAATTCAACTTCACCATATCGACCAAGACCAAAGTTATTAGTCACTACTAATGGTTGCTCTAATGTGACTAACATACCTTCAAAAGCTTCTAAATCAGTTGTATTAGCTAAAGGTAAAGTGATTTTTGTAGCTGCTGCAGCTAAACCAGTGCCACACACCGCAACTTGGCTAACACTGCCTATTTGTGTTGCATCAAAATATTCTTCAACAGTACCTTGTACACGTACATGGTCGCCTACATTCACGTCAGTATCTGCAAAATATACAAATACACCTTCAGAGGTAAGTGGATTTGCATCTATATCAGCAGCCAGTGAGTTAACAAAAAAGCCTTTTAATTGTTCATCACCTTGAAAATCGGCGCTTACAACACCTTCAAGTTCTACTAATGTACCTACAAGTGGGCTAGCAGAGCCGTCACCTTGAATAGCATTTATTAGTGTTTTTTCTGCACCACAAACTAGTGGTTCAAGTGGTTCTGGCTCAGGGTCTGGCACAGGAGCGGTACCGCCGTTTCCTGTGTGTGAACCTAATCCATCAAAGGTGTCAATATCAAACTGTTCCCATTCTTCGCTAGGATCAAAAATGGCTGTCGAGTCAGTTCGGCCTGTGGTAATGCTATCTTTTCTTCGCAGCGTTTTGTTAACCGTAGTTACACCCCCTTCAGACCACTCTGAACCCGGATCAACACCAACTTGACCAAAACTATCAACAATTACACCGTCTTTAGTTAAAACAAGGGCATCATCACCGTTATAGTAGGTTACTGTGCTGGTTTCATCTGCAATATCAAGTATTGCAGCTGCTGCACTGGGGTTTGAAATAATGTAGGTGGTATTGGCGGCCAATGTTCCGGTTAAATCAATCGAGTTGCCAATCGAACTGCTACCATTTGAATAGAGTCCTAAAGTATAACCTTCAAGAGAAAGCTCCGTATCAGCATTATTATAAAGCTCGATTGCTTTATTATTACTGCTTCCCTCTATATATTCTGAAATGATTAGATCAGCGGATGCTGGTGCACTGAGACTTGCTATAACAAGTGCGAGTGGTGTTATTTTTGTTTTAAACATTTTTTTATTATTCCCGTGTATTAATCCCAAAATGGGACACCAGTTTAGAGAATAAATATGACGAAAATAATACAAAAATGTAAATGAATGTAAACAAAAGGCGGTTTAACCGCCTTTTAATAAAAAATTACTTTTTAGCTAGATATTTTGCGGCTTGCTTAGCAAAGTAGGTTAATATTCCATCGGCTCCTGCACGCTTAAATGCAAGTAAAGATTCCATTATTGTAGCCTCTTCACTTAACCAACCGTTATCAATTGCTGCTTTGTGCATTGCATACTCGCCACTTACCTGATATGCGAAAGTAGGTACACCAAATTCGTCTTTAACACGCCGTACAATATCTAAATAAGGCATACCGGGCTTTACCATAACCATATCAGCGCCTTCTTGTAAGTCTAATGCGACTTCACGTATTGCTTCATCAGAGTTTGCTGGATCCATTTGGTAAGTTTTTTTATCAGCACCTTTTAAGTTACCAGCAGAGCCTACAGCATCTCTAAATGGGCCATAGTAGCTAGATGCGTATTTAGCTGAGTAGGCCATAATTCGAGTATGAATAAACCCATCAGCTTCAAGTGCTTCGCGAATAGCGCCAATACGACCATCCATCATATCAGAAGGGGCAACAACATCAGCACCAGCTTCTGCATGGGAAAGTGCTTGTTTAACTAAAATTTCAGTAGTGACATCATTAATAACATAACCTGAATCATCAATAATACCGTCTTGGCCATGCGTAGTGAAAGGGTCAAGTGCTACATCAGTAATCACACCCAGCTCAGGAAAAGCTTCTTTTAACGCTCTTACGGTGCGTTGTGCTAAGCCATCATCGTTATATGCTTCTTCGGCAAATAATGATTTTTTATCCGCAGGCGTTACTGGAAAAATAGCAACGGCAGGTACGCCAAGTTCAACGAGTTCTTTTGCTTCAACAAGCAGTAAATCAATCGATAGGCGCTCAATACCAGGCATTGATTCAATTACCTCGCGGCGATTTTTACCATCAAGTACAAATACAGGGTAAATTAAATCATTTACGCTAAGCTGGTTTTCAGCCATTAAGCGGCGAGAAAAGTCGCTGCGGCGCATTCTGCGCATGCGAGTATATGGGAAAAGGTCTAATCCTGATTGGGCCATGTTAATATGCTCCTACTGTGGTAATGGAAAAGTAATTACTTGATTACGGCCATGCTGCTTTGCGTAATAAAGTGCTTTGTCGGCGCACTCAGTAAAAATTTGAGGGTTGCTAACATCATCAGCAATACTGGTGTATACACCAGCGCTAATAGTAAATTGAATATCATTATTGGCAACCGTTACTGTACTTACTGAGATATCAGCTCGTATTTTTTCAGCTATGTCTTGTGCGCCTTCACTAGGGGTATTAGGTAATAGCACAACAAATTCTTCACCGCCATAACGGGCAACTTCATCGAGTGGTCGTTTTAAATGGTCTTTTATAAGGTCAGACACTGCTTTAATAACTTGATCGCCAATGATATGGCCGTACGTGTCGTTGATATTTTTAAATCGATCTATATCAAGCATAACAATGCTAAGCGGCGTTTGTTCTCGACGAGAGCGACGAAGCTCCATTACCAGTTTTTTATCAAAAAAGCGTCTGTTTTTTATTCCAGTCAATGCGTCTTCAGTATTTAGTAACTCAAGTGAGCGGTTTTTTTCTTCAAGCTCTCTAAGCGTCACTTGTAATTCAAAGGTGCGCTCGTCCACCTGAGATTCAAGTTCTTGGCGAGTTTTTTCTTGTAATTTTAAGCGCTCTTTAAGTAGTGTATCTTGTGCTGTGTTTTCAGCAATCAAGGTTTGTTGAGCAATCACTTCTTCATCGCGTTGTAAAATAAATAACTTCATTACGCTGTAGCATAAGCAAAAAGTGCAACCAAAAAAGTATGCAAATACAAATGCGAGCGTACTTCTGTCAAAGGCGTATAGGCCCATTACTGCAACAGTAAAATAAAGCATTACCACCAAGAAAAAAACCAATACAAGTAATAGTGCTTTGTTTGGTTTAGAAGGCGTTAAACGCACGCACATAAACGTAGTTACAATATAAAAGCCTAAAACGATTGGAGTAGTGATTAAACAAAATAATGTAACTATGTTGTTTGGAAGTAGCCAAATAAATAATAACGAAATGGCTAAAGCGTTAACTACAACTTTTTGAATAGTTAGCAGAAGAGAGGACCTGGGATGGCAAACTTGCTTCTGCAAAGGCAAAAACAATAAAGTGATAAGCATAAGTAATATAGGGATCATAACTTGCTGTAATGCAGGCAAATTAGGATGAACGTACCTTAAGCCAAAACCACAAATGTAGGCTAATACACTACCTAATGTGAGAGATATAACCCCAGCATAAACAAAATAACCTTTACGTGAAAAACCATATAAAACTATGCAACTCACACCCAAAGAAAATATAAAACCAATCAATAAGCCATAGAGTAAATTGAGTTTTCCTTTGTGTGCCAAATAAGCTTCTGGTTGCCACAGTGTTAAAGGGACTCGCAAGCCTGAGCTATTCGCCACTTTCATTATAATAAGCGTTTCGCTATTTGCAGGGCTGAGCAGTTTAACTAATAAAGATTCACTTTTAATTGTGCGCTTATATAAGGGGTAGGCATCACCAATTTGAGTATAAGAAAGTAATTGCGAGTTATGTAATTGATATACTTGAACGTCGTTTAGCAAAGGATTGTTTAGTGACAATATTTGCTCAGTATTATAACTAAGTGTGTTTTTTATTTTAAATTTTATCCATACAGGACGCTGCTCTAGTCCTAAATTAAGGGGTTTTGCTGTGTTTTTTTGCCACTGTATATGGCTACTTTGTTGTGCACTTAATAGCGACGTTGGTTCAAAAGAGTAATACAGGTTATTAATGTTTTGAGAGTTAAAATCGTGTTTTATTATTACTGGGTTTGCGAAACAGCAAAAAGTGCAAAGGAATACTAATAGGCTTAAAAGTGCCTTTGCATAGGCCATTAACGATCTTCTAAACCAAAAACACGGTGAAAGTTTTCTGTAGTTTTACGGGCCACAACTTCTTCATCTATTTGATAAAGTTGTGCAACCGTTTGACAGATATAAGGAAGCAGGGCAGGTTCATTTTTACGTGATTTAGGTTTTGGTTTAACTGTTCGTGGAATTAAAAATGGTGCATCAGTTTCTATTAATAATCGATCTAGAGGAATGCTAGGCACTAGCTGTTGTAAATCTTTTCCACGCCTTTCATCACATACCCAACCCGTTATACCAATATATAGACCTAAATCTAAATATTGCTTTAGAGCTGCTGAGTTACCCGTAAAGCAGTGGAGTACACCGCGAATACTAAACTCTTTTAAAATACTTAGCATGTCGTCACTTGCATCACGTTCATGCAAGTAAACAGGTAAATCTAATTTCTCTGCAAGTGCTAATTGGCGCCTAAAAACACTACGCTGTACATCGCGAGGCGAAAAGTCGCGGTTATAATCAAGGCCACATTCACCAATAGCAATAACATGCTTATTATTTGCAAGTACAGTTAGTTGTGCTTCTAGCTCATTAGTGGCTGATTTTGCATCATGTGGGTGGATACCCGCCGTAGAATATTGAAGATGCTTTGTTGCAAGTTCAAGTGATTGCTGACTGCTTGCAATATCACAACCAATAATAAGCATATTTGTAACACCCGCTTCATTGGCACGGGTAATTACATCGTGATGCTGCTCATCAAATTGATGATTAGTTAAGTTAACTCCAGCATCAATTAACGTATATGACATTATTTAGTACGTTTAACGCGAATAGAGCGGTTTTCACCGTCAATTTTAAGTAAAAATGAGTTAAAAACACCACGGCTAATTACAATCGTATCGTTCTTTTTCAAGCGCATGCTGTCAGAGCCAATTTGACGCCATTGTTGACCGTTATCTAGCGAAATAATTAACTCGCCGTAAGCAGCTTCTTCAACTGAAGCAACCATCGCTTTAATTTCAGCGTCTTTTTCTGTCTGTGATTTTTTGTACTCTAACCCAAACTCATCAGCTGTTTTTTTCACTTCTGTTGGTGTTGTGGCTACTGCCTGAGGTACATTATTAGCTGTTGGTGGTGTGAGCGTTTTTGTTACTGATGGCTTAACCAGTGACTTACCCGCGATGGTATTATCGTAACAAAGTAAGCGGTTAAAATCGTTTTCAATAAAGCTACATGCTTGTAACGCTTGAGTATTAAACTCTGTTTGCGCAGCAAAAGTCGGTGCGCTTAATAAAACCAATAGTGAGAGTAGTTGTCTTTTCATTTTATTCCTCAGATTCTTTTTGTGGTTTAGCGGTATAAAACTTTGCTAAAATTAGACCTAGCTCAAACAGAAGAAGCATCGGAAATGCTAGCAATGTTTGTGATAATACATCAGGCGGTGTTAAAAACATCGCGACTACAAAAACACCCACGACGATATAAGGGCGCTTTTCTTTTAAGCTTTTTGTTGTTGTTGCGCCACTCCAGCATAGCAACATAATAGCCACTGGAATTTCGAAAGCGACGCCAAATGCAAAAAACAACTTTAATACAAATCCTAGATAACTACTTATGTCAGGTGCAAGTGTCATCATTTCGGGACCGGTACTTGTAAAAAATCCTAAAATAATTGGCAGAACTACAAAGTAACAAAAGGCTATGCCGCCATAAAATAATATTATACTTGAGGCGAGAATAGGCATGAGCATTTTCTTTTCGTGCTGATATAAACCCGGCGCTATAAACCCCCAAACTTGATGCAATATCCATGGAATCGACGCAAATAAAGCGACAAATAAAGTAAGTTTGAAAGGTGCAAAAAAGGGAGCTGTTACATCGGTTGCAATCATGGTTGCAGTACTTGGCAAATGCGAGACTAACGGCTGTGCAACAAAAGCATAAATATCATTCGCAAAATATACTATGGCAATAAAAATAACAAAAATGCTTAGTAGTGCTTTTATTAGCCGATCACGCAACTCAATTAAATGAGCTACAAACCCTGATTTTACTTCCTCAGCCATTATTTTTTATACCATGTAGTAAGTTGACCACAAAGTGAGAAATAAATTTCACTTTTTCTCATCAAGTTGTTGGTTATTTGATGTATCAGATTGTTGTTTCTTGTAGCTGTGAGTAACTGATTCAGCCGCTTTTTGTAGCTCTGTTAGTGAGCTTTGTAACTCAGGGCTTAAATCTTTTAATTCTTGCTGTTCTGCTTTTTTAAGGTTTTCGTGCAGCTCATGGATGCGAAGCTCTTCACTTACTTCGGCTTTTACTGAGTTGGCAAGTGATTTAGCGGTTTTAACCCATTTACTCACTGTTCTAATTGCAACAGGTAAGCGCTCAGGGCCGAGCACCACTAAACCAACAATAAAAATAACAACAAGTTCCCACATGCCCATACTAATTAAACCTTATTGTTATCTTTGTTTTTTTCAGTATCGGTTGAGTTGTCAACAGTGTTTTTTTCTGATTGTTGAATTTGCTCGGATTTCTCTTTCTCGCTCATTTGATCATCTGACATTGCTTTCTTGAAGCCCTTTACAGCGCCCCCAATATCGCCACCCATACCGCGTAGTTTTTTTGTGCCAAAAAGTAAAACTATGATCGCTAAAACAATTAATAATTGCCAAATACTAATACCACCAAAACCCATGGTTTTCTCCAATATATAAAACGGTTAAATGTTTATTTTAAATACTAATTATACGCTCACTAGCGCAAATAGCACCCAGTTTATGCGCTGCGCCATGCCGCTATAAAGCTAATAGCCGATAAGCTTATTGCAAGACTTGCAGCTATTAAATCGTGCTGTAAATAACAAAGTGTTGCCATAATCATTGTAGCACTACCAAATAAACTCAATATTAAAGGTTTATGAGATACCTTTTGTTCTTGCGGTTGAATGTGTGGTGCACGCTTTAAATTTTGGTAAATTAGATCCGGTAACTCGGGCATTTTTTCAGCCCAAAATGGCAAGTTAGCATACATTTGCTTCAGTACTGATAGCGGTCCAACTTGTTGCTTTACCCAGTCTTCTAAAAAGGGCTTAGCTGTTTTCCATAAGTCGAGTTGTGGGTATAGCTGACGCCCCAATCCTTCAACGTATAATAAAGTTTTTTGTAGTAATACTAATTGCGGCTGTACCTGCATGTTAAAACGACGTGCAGTATTAAATAGATTTACGAGTACGTGCCCAAATGAAATTTCAGCCAAAGGTTTATTAAATATAGGCTCGCAAACTGTGCGAATCGCAAATTCAAATTCTTCAATGCTAGTATCTGGTGGTACCCAACCAGAATCAACGTGTAGTTGTGCAACTTGGCGATAATCACGATTAAAAAAGGCGATAAAGTTTTCAGCTAAATAGCGTTTATCTTCTTTGCTTAACGTACCAACAATACCGCAATCAATACCGATATACATTGGGTTTTCAGGGTGCTCTCGAGAGACGAAAATATTACCCGGATGCATGTCGGCATGAAAAAAACTGTCTCTAAACACCTGCGTAAAAAACACTTCTACGCCACGCTCAGCAAGTAATTTCATATTAGTTTTTTGCGCCATAAGTGCATCGGTATCAGAGACGGGTATGCCGTAAATACGCTCCATCACCAGCACATTGCTACGGCTGTAATCACTGTAAACTGCAGGGATGTATAATGAATCAGAGCCTTCAAAATTGCGTTTTAGTTGAATGCCGTTGGCACCTTCTCGCATTAAGTCGAGCTCGTCTAGGAGTGTTTTCTTATATTCTTTAACTACTTCTACAGGACGCAGGCGTTTTGATTCGTTATGTACTTTTGCAAGTACCTTTGCGAGCTTTTCCATTAGCGCTAAATCGGCATTAATTTGCTCATAAATATTGGGTCTAATAACCTTAATTACGACATCTTGCTCAATACTCTGCTCATCAATAAGTTTTGCTGTATGTACTTGCGCTATAGATGCAGAGGCCAGTGGAGTTTGTGAAAACTCACTAAATAATTCACTTATATCGTTAATTTCGAGCGCTTTTTCTATTATTTTTTGTGCAAGTTCGCCTTCAAATGGTTGAACTTGATCTTGCAAAAACGCAAGCTCTAAAGCGATATCATGAGGGAGTAAATCACGACGAGTAGAGAGCATTTGACCAAATTTGATCCAAACAGGACCCAGCTCTTGTAATGCTAAACGTAAACGTAGCCCCGCCGGTTTTTCTTTGTGCTGATTACGCAGCCAAAATAAACTACCACGGGCTATTTTACCAAACCAAGGCACTTTATGCTTTGGAATTAGCTCGTCTAGTCCATAGCTAAGTAACGTTTTGGTGATGTTATACAAACGTGCAGTCGACACAAAAAATCCTTAGCGGGTGTTTGAAGGTAAAAAAGAATTTAAGAGGGCGTTAATGCGTTGCTCAACGGCAGCGACTTGTCCTTTGAGTTCTCTATTTTTTTGTTTAAATTGCTCAAGTTCTAATGGATGAATAGTAATTGCGAGCTCATCTTGGCATAAACTTGTAAGCATGGTACTTATTTTAGTATTGGTTTTGCTGCTCTTTTGTTTTAGTTCTTTTAAGTGCAGGTATAACTGCTGAGCGGGTGCATCGCCAATGTATTTAGAAAGTTGTTCAGGCCAATCAATATCAATACCTGAAAATGCATTGCTATAAGTTTGCGCAATATTTAAATCGCCTTGTAAGTCGAGCTTATCTTGGCGAATTAATTGGGTAAGCATTGCAGGGTTTTTGAGCGCTAAAAGTGTTTCTATATCTGCGCTGATCATACAATCTGCGTTTTCGTTACTTTGGGCACTGTATAAGTGTAATTGATCAGCACTATAAACGAGTTGGATGCTTTGTTGCCAATCTCTTATTTCAACCACTAAGCGCTTATGTTTAACGGCGTTTAGCTTTTGAGATAATTGTGGGTCAAGGCTAAGCGCTTGATTTAGTACACGCTCAATAAGCGAAAGTACAAAATTAGGTAACATAAAAAACTCAGATGACATTGCACCATTATTGCTTTTTGTTATTTTTTCAAGCGCCATAACTGCTAGCCTTAATATTTAAAACCACGATGCAGTGCAACAATTCCGCCTGTGAGGTTTTGGTATGTTGTTTGTTCAAAGCCCGCATCTTCCATCATCGCTTTTAATGTGTCTTGATCTGGATGCATACGAATAGACTCAGCTAAATACTTGTACGATTCACTGTCGTTAGCAACTAGCTTACCCATTGTTGGCAATAAATTAAATGAGTAAAAATCGTAAGCTTTACTAAGTACGTCATGCTCTGGTTTTGAAAACTCTAAAACAAGTAATCTGCCACCTGGCTTTAAAATACGGTACATAGAGCGTAATGCTTTGTCTTTATCGGTAACGTTACGTAAGCCAAAGGCAATAGTGATCACATCAAAGCTATTATCTGGAAATGGCAGCATTTCAGCATTCATTTGTACGTAGTCAATATTGCCTACTAAGCCAAGATTGTGTAGTTTTTCACGACCAACCTTAAGCATAGATGAATTTATATCGCCCAAAACAACTTGACCGGTCTCGCCAACTAGTTGACTAAATTTTGCCGTTAAGTCGCCAGTGCCGCCGGCTAAATCGAGTACATGATGGCCTTTACGAACACCTGAGCTTGCAATAGTTTGACGTTTCCATAAACGATGCACACCAAAAGACATTAAATCATTCATTACATCGTATTTTGCAGCTACTGAGTGAAATACATCAGCAACCATAGAAGCTTTATCGCCCTCGGCTACTGTTTTATAACCAAAATGCGTGGTCTTTTGTTCGGTTTCGTTCATGACTAATCTCTATCGTGACAATAGAGGTTAGTGTACTTTATTGTACGCAGTAGGTGCAATTTGAATATGATTTATCAGGTAATTTATTGCCCTGCAGTGTAGCTACTTTGCCCTAATGACCGCGCTTTAAAAGCCGCATGAGACGCTTTTTTAGCTAACTGGTTAAAATCATCTTCTTGTAGATGTTGAGCAATTCCTAGAGATAAGCCAATACTAGGTAACTTAATCCCTGTTTTTGAACTAACAAAGCGAAGCTTTTCGACTCCATTTCGGACTTTTTCAGCTATAACATTGGCTGTTTCTGGGTCTATATCGGCGAGTAAAACAGTAAATTGATCTTTAGCTGTGCGGCCAGGCAAGCCACTTTGAAAAACATATTTTTGCACTTGTTTAGCTACTTTATTCAAAATAACTTCACCAATTATATCACCGTAATTTTCAGTAAAGTGATCAAGGTTATCTATTTGAATCGCAATGGCGCAAATAGACTTTTTTTGATTAGTCCATACTTGAGTTTGTTGCGTTAAATAATGGCGTTTATAAAGCCCTGTTTGGCTATCAATAATATGTTGTTTACGAAGTTGATTTAGCTGCTTTTTTGTTTTTTCGTGTAGTTGTTTGGCTTTACTTAGTTCTTGCTTAAATTGCTTGTGTTGATTTAGTAATTCGGCGGTTTGATTATGAAGTACTTCAAGCGCTTGACGGCTTTGTTCTATGTTGTTCTCATCTAGTGAATGTACGCATTCGCTCACCTGACCCGCAAAGCGAATTATCTGTTTTTCAGTAGCTTGAGAGTTTTGAGAAAGTGAACTTATAACACCATCAACATTTTGAATCATGTTGACTTGCTCTGTGTGACCGGTATTTAAAAATTCAGCATGGAGCTGTTCAATTAAAACACTGTCTATATTATCTTCAACCGCAATAGCGCGGTCTAAGGCTTTGTTCAGCTCAAGGTTAGTTTGGCTAGTATAGGTATAAACAACTTGATAATTGAGCGGCGTAGGAGAAAGTGCATAGCGCTCTAAAAACACACACACTTTAGTCATCTTCTCTTGTGCAATAGCCATGGAATCATGGAACATCATTTTAAATACCAACTAAGTACGCATAAGTGCAAATTTTAAAATATCTCATTCCATGAGGCGGTTATGCGTCCGAGCTTTTTATTATTTTTTTATACAGTAATCATTATCCGCGCTATTTAAAAGCAAAAACGATAGTTAGGGAACTTAAATTTTACTTTAGCAGCCCAATCGCTGTTTTTCTCATCAATTCGGCTGGTTTTTACTTCTGTTAACGTATGTAGCATTATTTCAATATACTAGTTTGTCTCATTTACTTGCTATTTCTTTAGCCTACGATAGTTTTATGCAATCTATTGCATCATCAAGTTAAATAATAATGAATCTTTTTTTACCAAAAACGCTTCGCCAAACGCTTCTTGGCATAACTGCTTTATGTTCGTTAAGTGCATGTCAAATAACCACACCCAATGCGGATGAGCAGTTTACTCAAGTAGCACAATCTATTGTTCAATATAGAGAAAGTATAAATCCTTATAGCAGTTCAAAAGGGGTTGATGGCTATTTACTTGCCAATTTATCGCCAGAATTTTTAGCAAAGCAGTACAAAAGTAATACTCAATTATTAGCAGACTTAGATGCCGTAGATGCAACTAAGCTTAGTGACGAAAATCAAATTAACTTAAGTATTATTCGTGCTCAGGTGCAAAATAGCGTTGACGAATATGTGTTTAATGCGCATTACATGCCGCTTACATCTGAGTATGGTTTTCACTCCGGTCTGTCGTACATCGTTAACAGTTCTCAATATAAAAAAGAGCAAGATTTAGAGACATACCTTGCACGTTTAGCACAAATCCCCCGCTTTTTTGGGCAAAATATATATTGGATGAAAAAAGGGCTCGAAACAGGTCTCACCCAACCAAAAGCAGTGTTAGAAGGATACGAAGACTCCATAAGTACTTATATTGTTGATGATGTAACTCAATCAGAATTTTATAAACCGTTTTTAGCTAACACTGCCAGTTTAAGTGAGAGTGACTTTTATGCACTTCAACAGCGAGCTAAAGTTGTTTTAAAAAATAAAGTAATACCTGCATATAAAAGCTACTTAACGTTTTTTACTGAGCAATACCAACCGGGCGCCCGCACAAGTATTGGTATTTCAGAAACCCCTAATGGCAAAGCTTTTTATAAAAACCGTGCTAAGCATTACACTACTACCGACATGACACCAAAAGAGATCCACGAGCTAGGCTTAAAAGAAGTTGCTCGCATTCGAGGTGAAATGGAAGCTGTAATAAAAGAAGTTGGTTTTAAAGGCTCATTTGCTGAGTTTATTCACTTTTTACGTACCGACCCACAGTTTTACGCAACAACACCTGAGCAACTTTTAAAAGAAGCATCTTACATTGCTAAAAAAATGGATGCACAGCTGCCTAAGTTATTTCATACCTTACCGCGTAAACCTTATGGCGTGGCACCGGTACCCGCAAGTATTGCCCCTAAATACACAACAGGTCGGTATTCTGGCTCTAATCGAGATGATGAAGCTGGATACTACTGGGTAAATACTTACGCTTTAGATAAGCGCCCTTTGTATGTTTTAGAAGCATTAACATTGCACGAAGCAGTGCCAGGTCATCATTTACAAATATCACTTAATGCAGAGCTTGAAAATTTGCCGAGCTATCGTCGTGATGCTTACCTTTCGGCATTTGGCGAAGGTTGGGGGCTTTACTCTGAATATTTAGGTTTAGAGGCAGGCTTTTATCAAGACCCATATAGCCGTTTTGGTCGCTTAACTTATGAAATGTGGCGAGCAGCACGTTTGGTTGTTGATACAGGGATGCACATGTATGGCTGGAGCCGCGAGCGAGCTATGAACTTTATGAGCGAGAACACCGCGCTTTCGCTGCATAATGTTAAAACAGAAACTGACCGTTATATATCTTGGCCAGCTCAGGCACTGTCATACAAAATTGGTGAGTTAACTATTAAACGTTTACGTGTTGAAGCAGAGCAAGCGCTTGGACCAAATTTTGATATTCGCGAATTTCATCATCAGGTTCTTCGCCATGGTTCAGTGCCCTTGTCAGTATTAGAAACACAGGTACGTTTATATATAAAAAATGAGTTAACTAAGCTGCAAAATTAGCTTTGTAGGGCTTATAAACCTTGAACAAACAAAGGTGTTGTGTCATTTTGACCGCAACACCTTTTTTATACCACAGACCTAGTAATGTAGTTTATTTTAGCGACTCCAATCGTCAAAATATTCACATACTACGCAATAGGTATTATCTAAAAATATAGCCATCAAGGGGCCTTAGATGAGCAATTTCATTATGTTTAGTATTGACGTATTTGCGAGTATTTTTATTATCGCACTTGGGTTAATTGTGCTTACTGTTATTATTTTTTACTTTCGCGATATAACACAAACAAAACATGCTATTAGGCGTAACTACCCAGTAATTGGCCGCTTTCGATATTTTTTTGAACGCCAAGGTGAATTTTTCAGACAATACTTTTTTGCTCTCGATCGAGAAGAAATGCCATTTAACCGCGCTGAGCGCAGTTGGGTTTATCGTGCTGCAAAAGATGTCGATCGCACCGCTGCATTTGGTTCAACACAAAGCTTAGAAGTGACGGGTACGGTTATGTTTATGAACTGTGCTTTTCCTACTTTAGATGAAGAGGCACTTGACCCGAGTAATGTTACTTTAGGTCCGTATTGTAAAACACCTTACACCACTAATTCGTTATTTAATGTGTCGGGCATGAGCTTTGGTGCGCTTTCAAAGCCTGCTGTGCGCGCTTTATCAAAAGGTGCTAAATTAGCGGGTTGCTGGATGAACACAGGTGAAGGGGGCTTAAGCCCTTACCACCTTGAAGGTGGCGCCGATTTGGTATTTCAAATTGGTACAGCTAAATATGGTGCCCGAGACGAGCATGGAAACTTAAGCACCGAAAAACTTAAAGAAATAGCAGCTCACGAACAAGTCAAAATGTTCGAGCTAAAAATGAGCCAAGGTGCAAAACCAGGTAAAGGCGGTATGTTACCAGGGCGCAAAGTTAACGCCGAAATAGCTAAAATTAGGGGTATTCCAGAAGGGCAAGATTCGATTAGCCCAAATGGACACCCTGAAATTAAAAACCCAGCCGATATTCTCGATATGATTGCCACTGTGCGTAATGCCACAGGAAAGCCAACAGGCTTTAAAGCCGTTATTGGTGATTACACCTGGTTAGAAACGTTATTTGCAGAAATAAATCATCGTGGCATTGAGTCGGCACCCGATTTTATAACAATTGATAGTGCTGATGGTGGTACGGGGGCTGCACCGCAGCCGCTTATGGATTCGGTGGGTTTACCTCTTCGCGAAAGCTTGCCGTTTGTAGTTAATATGCTTGAAAAGCACGGGCTTCGAGATCGCGTGAAAATTATTGCATCGGGTAAATTAATCGTACCTTCAAAGGTTGCTTGGGCATTGGCGCTCGGTGCTGATTTTGTTGTATCGGCTCGTGGTCATATGTTTGCACTGGGCTGTATTCAGGCAATGCAATGTAATAAAGATACCTGTCCAACCGGGATCACTACGCATAACGAGCGTTTGCAACGCGGCTTAAATGTAGCTGATAAAGCGCAACGAGTAGCTAACTATAATAAATACATTCATTACGGAGCCGGTTTAATTGCTCACTCATGCGGTGTAACAAGTGCACGAGAGTTGGCTCGTAAGCATGTACGTATAGTGCAAGAAAGTGGGCTTTCAGAGCCGCTTGATAAAATTTATGAAAACTACAAGTAAGTTTTAACTAACTAGAAGGCGCTTATAGCTGTCTCTTGATCACAAGTCTGACTCAAGAGATTTTGCTAAATCGTAGCCTTCCAGGATGGCTTGTAACTTAAGCCATCCTTGCCATAACACTTTCACAGATGCACGCCCTGTGCGCTTGG